>NZ_NCUX01000033.1:300000-507900 GCF_002096615.1 Streptococcus oralis subsp. dentisani | reverse complement strand
GGAAGTATTTGAGATAGCCTATGGTATGGAATGGTTGGCAGAATATATGAGTGAACATTATGAAGAATTTAGACATTATTAAAAGACGATTTCCGCTTGGAAGTCGCCTTTTTTGATATTCTCATAAATACAATATGTTGTTGGTGGTGTAAACTGGTATATAGTTCCCTAAAATTTTAAAAAGCGCTATTATAACCCCTGAAATATTGATATTTACGAACGTTCTAAGAGTTTAAGGGTGTTAAAAATCTTTTTTTGTGTTATAATGAATTATCACATTAGAGGCTAGAGGAGTTTTGAATGAAAACAGATATTGAAATCGCACAGAGTATTGAGTTGAAGCCGATCGTTGATGTTGTAGAGAAATTGGGTATTTCTTACGATGATTTGGAATTGTACGGGAAGTACAAGGCTAAACTCAGCTTTGATAAAATTCGTGCAGTTGAGAGCGATCCAGTTGGGAAATTGATCTTGGTTACTGCCATTAACCCAACGCCTGCAGGTGAAGGGAAATCAACTATTACCATTGGTCTTGCGGATGCCTTGAACAAGATTGGTAAGAAAACCATGATTGCCATTCGCGAACCATCTCTTGGTCCAGTCATGGGGATCAAGGGAGGTGCAGCCGGTGGTGGTTATGCCCAAGTGTTGCCAATGGAGGACATCAACCTTCACTTTACTGGGGATATGCATGCCATTACAACTGCCAACAATGCCCTTTCTGCTTTGATCGACAATCACCTGCACCAAGGGAATGAGTTGGGAATTGACCAACGTCGTATCCTCTGGAAACGTGTTGTGGACTTGAATGACCGCGCTCTTCGTCATGTTACCGTTGGACTTGGTGGCCCTCTAAATGGTATTCCACGCGAGGATGGTTTTGACATTACCGTTGCTTCCGAAATTATGGCGATTCTTTGCTTGGCGACTGATATTGAAGATTTGAAACGTCGTTTGGCTAATATTGTAATCGGTTATCGCTATGACCGTACGCCTGTTTCTGTAGGTGATTTACAAGTTGAAGGTGCCTTGGCTTTGATTTTGAAGGATGCCATTAAGCCAAATCTCGTTCAGACAATTTACGGAACACCTGCCTTTGTACACGGTGGTCCATTTGCCAATATCGCTCATGGATGTAACTCTGTTTTGGCAACAAGCACAGCCCTTCGCTTAGCTGACTATACTGTTACTGAAGCTGGTTTTGGTGCAGACCTTGGTGCTGAGAAATTCCTTGATATCAAGACACCAAACTTGCCAACATCTCCAGATGCTGTTGTCATCGTTGCAACCCTTCGTGCCCTTAAGATGAATGGTGGCGTTGCTAAAGACGCTCTTACAGAGGAAAATGTGGAGGCAGTTCGCGTAGGTTTTGCTAACTTGAAACGCCACGTTGAGAACATCCGTAAGTTCGGTATTCCAGCAGTTGTTGCAATTAATGAATTTGTCTCTGATACAGAAGCTGAAATCGCAGCCTTGAAAGATCTCTGTGCCTCAATCGATGTTCCAGTTGAGTTGGCTAGTGTCTGGGCTGATGGTGCAGAAGGTGGCGTAGCGCTTGCCGAAACGGTTGTTAAGACTATTGCTGAAAATCCAGCCAACTACACTCGTCTTTATGACAATGACCTTTCTGTACAAGAAAAGATTGAAAAAATTGTCACTGAAATCTATCGTGGTAGCAAAGTGAACTTTGAGAAGAAAGCTCAAACGCAAATTGCTCAAATCGTTCAAAATGGATGGGACAAATTGCCAATCTGTATGGCTAAAACTCAGTACAGTTTCTCTGACAATCCAAATGCACTTGGAGCTCCAGAGAACTTTGATATTACCATTCGTGAATTGGTACCAAAATTAGGTGCAGGTTTTATCGTTGCCTTAACTGGTGATGTTATGACCATGCCAGGACTTCCAAAACGTCCAGCCGCTCTCAACATGGATGTTGAAAGTGATGGAACTGTTCTAGGATTGTTCTAGTATATTGCAATTGATTTCAAATGAGTTTGGAAATAATATCCAAGCTCATTTTTTTATCTAGATTTAAGGAGTTGTCTTCAGCTGATAATAGAGTTACTTTCTAGACGCAATCAGTCTAGGTAAAGATATTTTCCCTGATTTTTGATATAATAGAAACATTGACTTCAAGAGTAAGGAAGAGAAAATGAACGCATTATTGAATGGAATGAATGACCGTCAAGCTGAGGCGGTGCAAACGACAGAAGGCCCCTTGTTAATCATGGCTGGTGCTGGTTCTGGGAAGACTCGTGTTTTGACTCACAGAATCGCCTACTTGATTGATGAAAAAATGGTTAATCCTTGGAATATCTTGGCCATTACCTTTACCAATAAGGCTGCGCGTGAGATGAAGGAGCGTGCTTATGGGCTCAATCCAGCAACTCAGGACTGTCTGATTGCGACCTTTCACTCCATGTGTGTTCGTATTTTGCGTCGTGATGCAGATCATATTGGCTACAATCGGAACTTCACCATTGTAGATCCTGGGGAACAGAGAACTCTCATGAAACGTATTCTCAAGCAGTTAAACTTGGATCCGAAAAAATGGAATGAGCGGACTATTTTGGGGACTATTTCCAATGCTAAGAATGACCTAATTGATGATGTGGCTTACGCTGCTCAAGCTGGCGATATGTACACGCAAATCGTGGCCCAGTGTTACACAGCCTATCAAAAAGAACTTCGTCAGTCAGAATCGGTTGACTTTGATGATTTGATTATGCTGACCCTGCGTCTCTTTGATCAGAATCCTGACGTTCTGACCTACTATCAGCAGAAGTTCCAGTACATTCACGTTGATGAGTACCAAGATACCAACCATGCCCAGTACCAACTAGTCAAACTCTTGGCTTCACGCTTTAAAAATATCTGCGTAGTTGGAGATGCGGACCAATCTATCTACGGTTGGCGTGGGGCTGATATGCAGAATATCTTGGATTTTGAAAAGGACTATCCCCAAGCCAAGGTCGTTTTGTTAGAAGAAAATTATCGTTCAACTAAAACCATTCTCCAAGCTGCCAATGACGTCATCAAAAACAATCAAAATCGCCGCCCCAAGAATCTCTGGACCCAGAATGCCGATGGGGAGCAGATTATTTACTATCGTGCAAATGACGAACAAGACGAAGCTGTTTTTGTAGCCAAAACCATCGATGAACTCGGTCGCAGTCAAAACTTCCTCCACAAGGATTTTGCAGTTCTATACCGTACCAACGCTCAGTCTCGTACAATTGAAGAGGCCCTGCTCAAGTCCAATATCCCTTATACTATGGTTGGCGGGACTAAGTTCTACAGCCGTAAGGAAATCCGTGATATTATCGCCTACCTTAATCTCATTGCGAATCTGAGTGATAATATCAGTTTTGAGCGTATTATCAACGAACCAAAACGTGGAATTGGCCCAGGAACGGTTGAGAAAATCCGTGACTTTGCGAATATTCAAAACATGTCTATGCTAGATGCTTCAGCCAATATCATGTTGTCTGGCATCAAAGGGAAAGCAGCCCAGTCTATCTGGGATTTTGCCAATATGATTCTGGATTTGCGGGAGCAACTGGACCAGTTAACCATTACAGAGTTAGTTGAGGCTGTTTTAGAAAAAACAGGTTATATCGATATTCTCAATGCCCAAGCGACCCTGGAGAGCAAGGCTCGGGTTGAAAATATCGAAGAGTTCCTATCTGTTACCAAGAACTTTGACGACAATCCTGATAGTCAAGAAGAGGAAACAGGTTTAGATAAACTCAGTCGTTTCTTGAATGACCTTGCCTTGATTGCGGACACAGATTCAGGCAGTCAGGAGACATCAGAAGTGACCCTGATGACCTTGCACGCTGCCAAGGGACTCGAGTTCCCAGTTGTCTTTATCATCGGGATGGAGGAAAATGTCTTTCCGCTTAGTCGCGCAGCTGAAGATCCTGATGAGCTAGAAGAAGAACGCCGTTTGGCCTATGTAGGTATTACGCGCGCAGAAAAAATCCTCTATCTGACCAATGCCAACTCACGTTTGCTTTTTGGGCGTACCAACTACAATCGCCCGACTCGTTTCATTAACGAAATTAGTTCGGACTTGCTTGAGTATCAAGGTTTGGCTCGACCAACGAATACTAGCTTTAAGGCATCTTATAGCAGTGGTGGGGTAGCTTTCGGTCAAGGTATGAGCCTAGCTCAGGCGCTTCAAGAACGGAAACGCAATGCCGCACCAAGCTCTATCCAGTCAAGTGGTCTCCCATTTGGACAGTTTGCAGCAGGAAATAAAAAAGATTCAAGCAATACCAACTGGTCTATTGGAGATATTGCCCTTCACAAGAAGTGGGGTGAGGGAACGGTCCTTGAAGTCTCAGGTAGTGGCGCTACTCAGGAATTGAAAATCAATTTCCCAGAAGTAGGGCTGAAAAAACTCCTAGCCAGTGTAGCCCCAATTGAGAAAAAAATCTAATTTTCCATCCTTCTCACGAATAATAAAGTGAGGAGGATTTTTATGTACAGTATTTCATTTCAAGAAGATTCACTTTTGCCTAGAGAAAGACTGGTTAGAGAAGGAGTAGAGGCTCTGAGCAATCAAGAATTGTTAGCCATCCTGCTCAGAACAGGAACGCGTCAAGCAAACGTTTTTGAAATTGCCCAAAAAGTCTGGAATAGTCTCAACAGCTTAACTGATTTGAAAAAAATGACTCTGCAGGAATTGCAAAGTCTGTCTGGTATTGGACGTATTAAAGCCATTGAACTACAAGCGGTGATTGAACTAGGGAATCGTATTCACAAACATGAAACACTTGAGATGGAAAGTATTCTCAGTAGTCAAAAGCTAGCCAAGAAAATGCAACAGGAACTTGGAGACAAAAAACAAGAGCACCTGGTGGCGCTCTATCTCAATACTCAAAATCAAATCATTCATCAGCAAACTATTTTTATCGGCTCTGCGACACGTAGCATTGCTGAACCGAGGGAAATTCTTCACTATGCCCTCAAGCATATGGCTACCTCAGTGATTCTCGTTCATAACCATCCATCTGGTGCCGTATCTCCTAGTCGAAATGACGACCATGTCACTAAGCTAGTGAAGGAAGCTTGCGAGCTGATGGGAATCGTTTTCTTGGACCATTTGATTGTCTCGCACTCAGATTACTTTAGTTACCGTGAAAAGACGGATTTGATTTAGAGTTCGTTAACAACATAGTCAAATAGCGTTTTATCTTTGGGACGATTTTCAAAGAGAAATTCAGGATGCCATTGAACACCAAGATAAGGAAAGCCGTCCGTAGTTATTACAGCCTCAATGATTCCATCTTTAGGATCATGTGCTACAACCTTAAGATTTGAAGCTAGATCTTTTATGCTCTGGTGGTGGAAGGAGTTGATATGAGAGATTTCTCCATAGATTTCTCGGAGAATTGTATCAGGCTCCGTTACGAGGCGTTGGGTCGTGTATTCGGCTGAACAGTCCTGCCAATGATCCTCGATATCTTGGTGAAGCGTACCTCCCATAGCGACATTGAAAAGCTGGGTACCCCGACAAACAGAGAAAATTGGTTTCTTCTGCTTGATGGCTTCTCTGATAAGGGCTAATTCAAACTGGTCTCTTTGAAGATGGTAGTCATCGCTGTCAATGGTTTTAGGTTCACCATAGAATTTTGGATCAACATTTTGCCCACCTGTTAGGATGAGTTTATCAATCATAGCGATGTAATGGCATGCCATTTCTTGATCACCAATCGGAAGGATGATGGGAATTCCGCCAGCGTCCTTGACTCCTTCAACAAAGCCTTTTGCCGCATAGCTCATCATGACATCATCATCTGGATGAGCTTTTTCATTTCCTGTAATCCCAATAACTGGTTTTTTCATAAATGCTTTCGCTTTCTAATCCTCTTTACGCATAAAATAGAGGAGAGTTTGGAGTTCGCTTGTCAAATCGACATACTGAACGACTACATCTTTTGGAAGGTGGAGATGGACGGGTGAAAAACTAAGAATACCTTTTATACCCGCATCGACCAAAAGATTGGCAACTTCTTGTGATTTAACACTTGGAACAGTTAGGATAGCAGTTTTGACATCTGCTTCTTTGATCTTTTCTTTAATCTGAGAGATGCCATAGATTGGAATCCCGTCAGGTGTCTGGGTGCCAACTTCTGGATGGTCATCTAGGTCAAAGGCCATGATAATTTTCATCTTGTTGCGCTCATGGAAGCGGTAGTGGAGAAGGGCATGCCCCATATTTCCAATTCCAACCAACATAACATTAGTAATCGAGTTATCATTTAGGAGATCAGCAAAAAAATTCATCAATTTTTTAACATCATAACCAAATCCACGACGACCTAGTTCACCAAAATAGGAAAAATCCCGACGAACGGTCGCAGAATCGATACCGATAGCCTCTGCAATTTGCTTAGAGTTGGCACGTTCAATTTTTTCTGCATGAAATCTCTTGAAAATTCGATAGTAAAGAGAGAGTCTTTTTGCTGTTGCTTTTGGAATATCAGACTGTTTATCTTTCACAAAATCACAACCTTTCTATTCTTCTATTTTATAGAAACATTGTGAAAAAATCAACAAAAACAAGAAAAAACTAAGAAATTTCTTAGTTTTTATCTGAAAAATTAGCTTGTGAAAGAAATCGGTAGAGATCGCCAACCAATCCTTGATAAATCACTTTATCATTTAGTGTTAAAGAGCTGATTAGGAGAGTGTCAGGTAGGGTCACACAGCCTGATAGAGATAACATAAGCTCTTCGTAATCAGCAAACTCAAGTGTACGTTCTACTTGATAGTTATCTTTATAAGTCAAACGAAACATAGACAATCATCTCTCTTCTTTTGTGAAGATTCCGCGTTCTACAAGACTGTCCATGAGGAAGTAGAATTTCTCTTGGTGGATATGGTGATCTTCAGATTTAAAGATATTGACCAAACGAAGACCTGATTTGTCAGTGATATTAATTTTAACACCTGTAAGCTCTTTGTTGATGATAATTTTTAGTAGGAAGCCTTCACCACTATTAGGAACTTTTTCAAGTAGACGAGTCAGTTCGTAGTTTCCGACTTTTGTTTCAAAGAAAGTATTGTCTTTTAGTGTAAACTTTTTTACAGATGGACTAAGTGTATAGTCGTAGCGGCAGTTTTGTAGTTTAATGGTTTTTTCGAATGCCATTAGGTTAATCTCCAATAATATTTTTTAAGGTTTGTGCCAGTTGTTTCAGTTCCTCATCAGTATTAAGAGGGGACAGACTGATACGGACAGACTCTTTTAAACGATGCGAATCAGGCCCATAAAGAGCTTCGAGGACATGGCTAGTCTGCACAACACCAGCAGTACAGGCTGAACCGGTAGAAATTGAGATTCCTTCAAGGTCTAACCGAAGCAAGAGCAGATCATTTTTTTGACCAGGGAAGCCAATGTTGAAAACATAAGGAAGTTGGTGTTTGCTTTCATTGAGATAGTAGTTGAGACCTGCAATTTCTTCTAGAAAAACAGTTTTTAATCCCTCTAGTTTTTGGTAATGCTCAGCCTGATGATCCAAGTCTTCTTTGAGGGCAGCAACCATACCGACGATGGCAGCAAGGTTTTCTGTTCCAGCCCGTTTCTTTTGTTCTTGCTCGCCACCGTGAAGGTAGGAATCAAAGTCCACAGACGAAGCGTAAAGAAAACCAATTCCTTTTGGTCCATGGAATTTATGAGCAGAAGCACTGAGGAAATCAATTCCTAACTCCTCGGGATGGATAGGGATTTTTCCGATAGCTTGAACAGCATCAACATGATAAGCAACAGGATGCTCTTTTAAAATATGTCCAATTTCAGCGATAGGTAAGAGACTACCCGTTTCATTATTGGCATACATGGTGGAAACGAGAATGGTATCGTCACGTAAGGCTTCTTGGATTTGCTGGGCAGTTATCTCTTGATTTACTGGTTGGATGATGGTCACTTCAAAGCCAAAATGTTGCACCAGGTAATCGATAGTTTCAAGTACAGAATGGTGTTCAATAGCTGTCGTGATGATATGTCTTCCACGATTTTGATGACGGAGACAATAGCCGATAATGGCTGTATTGTTACTTTCTGTACCACCAGACGTGAAAAAGATATGTTGAGGTTTGGTTCCTAGTAAGCGAGCTAAGTCTTGACGAGCTTCTCGCAAGAGTTTGCCAGCCTGCCGACCATGACTATGAATACTAGAAGGATTACCATGAGTTTCTTGCATGACCTTGGTCATTTCAGAAATAGCTACTGCTGACATAGGAGTCGTTGCAGCATTGTCCAAATAAATCAAAGAATCACCTTATTCCTTTTTATTATATGCAAAGAGTGGGCTAACTGGTTTTCTTTCGTGGATACGGACGATGGCATCACCAATCAATTCGCTAGCGGTGATATAACATACATTTTCCGGAGTTCTTTCTTTGGTTGCTACAGAGTCTGTCACAAGGATTTCTTTAATGTTAGCTGCGTCAAGAAGCTCAGCAGCGCCTTCTACAAAGAGACCATGACTGGATACCGCGTAGATTTCAGTTGCACCTTCACGTTCGACGATTTTTGCTGCTTCTGAGAAAGTACGTCCAGTATTTAGGATATCATCAATCAAGATGGCCTTCTTGCCTTCAACATCACCGATGATATAGCCTTGGCTACGCTCTGAATCGTCTTGAGCATAGTCGATGATTGCGATTGGTGCATCTAAATATTCAGCTAAGCTGCGGGCACGTTTGACGCCAGAGTTTTTTGGACTTACAACAACGACATCTGATCCCAGCAACCCTTTATCGCTGTAGTGTTTAGCAAAGAGAGGAATTGTATAGAGGTTATCTACTGGAATGTCAAAGAAACCTTGAACCTGAACAGCGTGGAGGTCAAGCGTTAGAACACGACTTACACCAGCCTTGACAAGCATATTGGCAACTAGTTTTGCAGTGAGGGGTTCGCGAGAAGAAGCGATACGATCCTGACGAGCATAACCAAAGTAAGGAAGGACAACGTTGATACTATGAGCACTTGCACGTACGCAAGCATCGACCATGATTAACAACTCCATCAAGTGGTTGCTAACGGGGTAGCTGGTTGATTGGATGATGTAGACATCATAACCACGAACGCTCTCTTCAATGTTGACTTGGATTTCTCCATCAGAAAATTGGCGAGAAGATAATTTCCCGAGAGGTACCCCAACCGTTTCTGCGATTTTTTGTGCAATTTCATGATTGGAATTAAGTGCAAAAAGTTTCATGTTGTTTCTATCTGACATTATAGACCGTCCTCTGTAAACTTTGTGAATCTCCTTTGAGAAAGTTCTGTTTTTCAAAGGGAGATTCTTTTATTTTTATCTTTTCTATTCTACCAAAAAAAGGAGATTATTTCAGCTTTTTTTCATGCTTTTAATAAAACGAATTAATTTTGAAGGAGCTTTCTGATATGTGATCTGATTTTCTTCTAAGAATTTCTGAAAATCAGCTTTCCCTTTTTCATGGTCTGTGACTTCAAGCTCGAGTTCATAGTCTGTATGATCAAAGTAGTGACTTTCATCTAGTGCCATTAGACCAATCGGCGTTTCCATTTCGTAACGAATAGTTGCAAGACAGCCCAGAACAAACCAGTCTTGGCTTAGAATACCAATCTTAGCAAGTTCCTCTAGAACGAGTCCTTGAGGAAGTATTTGTTTTTTTAGGTATGATTCAGCTTCTGTAAGATTCAGTTTCTGATTGTATTCCATATTTCCTATAGTTTGTGGCACCTTCAAGGTCAACTCCGCCCAATCTGAAAAGGTGCGAATGCGCATGGCAACCTTTTTTTCACGCAATTGGAAATCAGGTGTATCAATGTAGTAGTTTTTCTGTAGGACGGGTTGGATATGGGAAAACTGTTCTTTTAAATGATCGTAATCCTCTTTTTTCAGTAGTGTTTTCAGTTCAATTTCTAAATGTTTCATTTTTCTAACCTTTTTTCTATCTTTGAAAGCGATTTATGGTATAATGGACAATGTATTTATTGTATATGATTGTAGTGAAAAAATCAAAAATTTTCAACAACACAATCACATACCAAAAGGGAGAAAATATGACCATAGAATGGGAAGAATTTTTAGATCCTTACATTCAAGCTGTTGGTGAATTGAAGATTAAACTTCGTGGGATTCGCAAACAGTATCGTAAACAAAACAAGCATTCTCCGATTGAGTTTGTAACGGGTCGTGTCAAACCGATTGAAAGTATTAAGGAAAAAATGAATCGCAGAGGGATTGGCTACGATACTTTGGAACATGACTTACAGGATATCGCGGGTTTGCGGGTCATGGTGCAGTTCGTCGATGATGTTCAGGAAGTTGTTGCGATTTTACGCAAACGCCATGATATGAGAGTAGTACAGGAACGTGACTACATCACGCATCGGAAGGCTTCGGGCTATCGCTCCTATCATGTGGTGGTAGAGTATACAGTTGACACCATCAGTGGTGTTAAGACGATTCTGGCTGAAATTCAAATCCGGACTTTAGCCATGAATTTTTGGGCTACGATTGAGCATTCGCTCAATTATAAGTATCAGGGGGATTTCCCAGAGGAGATCAAGAAACGCTTGGAGATTACAGCTAGAATTTCCCATCAATTGGATGAAGAAATGGGGAAAATTCGTGATGATATTCAGGAAGCACAGGCTCTCTTTGATCCTTTAAGTAGAAAACTAAATGACGGTGTAGGAAATAGTGACGATACAGATGAAGAATACAGGTAAACGAATTGATCTGATTGCAAATAGAAAACCGCAGAGTCAAAAGGTTTTGTATGAGCTGAAAGACCAGTTGAAAAAACATCATTTTATACTCAACGACACCAATCCTGACATCGTCATATCAATTGGTGGGGATGGGATGCTTTTGTCTGCCTTCCACAAGTACGAGAATCAGTTAGATAAAGTTCGATTTATTGGCGTACATACAGGACACTTGGGATTTTACACAGATTATCGCGATTTTGAGTTGGATCAGTTGGTTACCAATCTCCAACTGGATACTGGTGCCAAGGTTTCCTATCCTGTTTTGAATGTCAAGGTGACACTTGAAAACGGAGAAGTTAAGACCTTCCGTGCATTAAACGAAGCTAGCATCCGTCGATCGGATCGCACCATGGTTGCGGATATCATCATTAACCATGTTCCGTTCGAGCGATTTCGAGGAGATGGAGTGACTGTTTCAACGCCGACGGGAAGTACTGCCTACAACAAGTCCTTGGGTGGAGCTGTCTTGCATCCTACTATTGAAGCCTTGCAGTTGACAGAGATAGCAAGTCTTAACAACCGAGTCTATCGAACACTTGGTTCTTCGATAATCGTTCCGAAGAAAGATAAAATTGAGCTTTTACCGACTCGTAATGACTATCACACGTTATCGGTTGACAATAGCATCTATTCTTTCCGAAATATAGAACGGATTGAGTACCAAATCGACCATCACAAGATACACTTCGTAGCGACGCCAAGTCACACTAGTTTCTGGAATCGTGTCAAAGATGCCTTCATCGGCGAGGTGGATGAATGAGGTTCGAATTTATCGCAGATGACCACGTCAAAGTCAAAACTTTCCTCAAGAAACATGAGGTTTCCAAGGGACTTTTGGCTAAGATTAAGTTTCGAGGCGGTGCTATTCTGGTCAATGATCAACCTCAAAATGCGACTTATCTCTTAGATGTTGGAGACCGCGTTGCCATTGATATTCCAGCTGAGGAAGGCTTTGAAACTCTTGAAGCCATTGATCGTCCTCTAGATATCTTGTATGAGGATGACCATTTTCTGGTTTTGAATAAGCCTTATGGAGTTGCTTCCATCCCCAGTGTCAATCATTCCAATACCATTGCAAATTTCATCAAGGGCTACTATGTCAAGCGGGAATATGAAAACCAGCAGGTTCATATCGTGACTAGGCTTGATAGAGATACATCTGGTTTGATGCTCTTTGCCAAGCACGGCTATGCCCATGCACGTTTAGACAAGCAACTGCAACGAAAGTCTATCGAAAAAAGGTATTTTGCACTGGTTAAAGGAGATGGTGCCTTGGAGCCAGAAGGGGAGATTATTGCCCCGATTGCGCGTGATGTGGACTCCATTATCACGAGACGAGTTGCCAAAGGTGGGAAATACGCCCATACATCTTACAAAGTTGTGGCTTCTTATGGGAATATTCACCTAGCCGATATTCGCCTGCATACTGGTCGAACTCATCAGATCCGAGTGCATTTTTCTCACATCGGCTTTCCTTTGTTGGGAGATGATCTCTATGGTGGCAGCCTAGAAGATGGTATTCAACGCCAGGCTCTGCATTGCCATTTCTTATCCTTTTATCATCCCTTCTTAGGGCGTCAGCTGGAGCTGGAAAGCCCTTTGCCAGATGATTTTAACAATCTTATTATTCAGTTATCAACTAATACTCTTTAAAATCTATTTTGAGTATAATTAATTATCTTAAAGGAGAAACTCATGGAAGTTTTTGAAAGTCTAAAAGCCAGTTTAGTTGGCAAAAATGCTCGTATTGTTCTACCTGAAGGGGAAGAACCACGTATCCTTCAAGCAACGAAACGCTTGGTAAAAGAAACAGAAGTTGTTCCCGTTTTGCTCGGAAACCCTGCAAAAATTAAAATTTATCTTGAAATCGAAGGGATCATGGATGGTTATGAAGTGATTGATCCACATCATTATCCTCAATTTGAAGACATGGTGGTTGCACTCGTAGAACGTCGTAAAGGAAAAATGTCGGAAGAAGAAGCACGTCAGGTCTTACTAGAAGATGTCAACTACTTTGGTGTTATGCTTGTCTATATGGGCTTGGTAGATGGAATGGTATCAGGTGCTATTCACTCAACAGCTTCAACAGTTCGTCCAGCTCTTCAAATTATCAAAACGCGTCCAAATGTAACTCGTACTTCAGGAGCTTTTCTTATGGTGCGTGGTACAGAACGTTACTTGTTTGGTGACTGTGCCCTTAATATTAATCCTGATGCAGAAGCTCTGGCTGAAATTGCTATTAACTCAGCAATTACTGCCAAAATGTTTGGGATTCAACCCAAAATCGCTATGCTAAGCTATTCTACAAAAGGTTCTGGTTTTGGTGATAGTGTTGATAAGGTGGTTGAAGCAACTAAATTAGCACACGATCTACGTCCAGACCTTGAGATTGATGGGGAATTGCAATTTGACGCAGCTTTCGTCCCAGAAACAGCAGCACTAAAAGCTCCAGGTAGCAATGTAGCAGGTCAAGCAAATGTCTTCATCTTCCCAGGTATCGAAGCAGGAAATATCGGCTACAAAATAGCTGAACGTCTAGGTGGTTTCGCAGCTATCGGTCCCGTTCTACAAGGATTGAATAAACCAGTCAACGACCTATCACGTGGATGTAACCCAGATGATGTTTACAAATTAACGCTCATCACAGCAGCTCAAGCAATCAATCAATAAGAAATGGAGTCTCTTCTACTAAAGGAAGGGGCTTTTTAGTACTGAGAAAAGGACAGTTAGAAGCTTCTATGTTATACTAGATATATGTTAGATTTGAAAGAATACGGTGTTGACATGTGGACGGAGGAGAAGATTTCCTCTTTCCGAGAGAAACTCCTCAACTGGTACGATGAAAACAAACGGGATTTACCATGGCGAAGAAGTAAAAATCCCTATCATATCTGGGTTTCTGAAATTATGCTCCAACAGACTAGAGTAGACACGGTCATTCCCTACTATGAACGATTTTTGGACTGGTTTCCAACTGTTGAAAGTCTGGCGAATGCCCCTGAAGAGCGTTTGTTGAAAGCATGGGAGGGGTTAGGTTATTATTCTAGAGTGCGTAATATGCAGGTTGCGGCTCAGCAGATTATGGCTGACTTTGGTGGTCAATTTCCAAACACCTATGAAGGAATTTCTAGTTTAAAAGGGATTGGTCCCTACACTGCGGGAGCAATTTCCAGCATCGCTTTTAATCTACCCGAGCCAGCAGTTGATGGCAATGTCATGCGAGTTTTGTCTCGCTTGTTTGAGGTCAATTATGATATCGGAGTTCCCAGCAATCGAAAGATCTTCCAAGCTATGATGGAAATCTTGATTGATCCAGAACGACCAGGTGACTTTAACCAAGCTCTGATGGATTTAGGCTCTGACATAGAGGCTCCAGTTAATCCTCGACCAGAAGAAAGCCCTGTTAAGGATTTTAGTGCAGCCTATCAGAATGGAACTATGGATTCTTATCCAATTAAAGAACCTAAGAAAAAGCCTCTCCCAATCTATCTCAAGGCTTTGGTTGTGCGCAATAATCAAGATCAATATCTACTCGAGAAAAATGAAAGTGAGAAACTGCTAGCTGGTTTTTGGCATTTCCCCTTGATAGAAGTAGAGGAGTTTTCACAGGAAGAGGAACAGCTGAATCTGTTTACTCAGGTCGCTGAAAAAGGCGTTACTTTCGGTCCAACACCCCAAGAAAGTTTTGAGCAGGATTATGATTTAGAAGTTGATTGGTCCCATCAAGCATTTGATCAGGTCAAGCATGTATTTAGTCATCGTAAATGGCATATTCAAATCTTAGCGGGTCAGGTGACAGATTCAAAACAGTTTGATGACAGAGAAATTCGCTGGATCTCCCCTCAGGAATTTTCTGATTATCCACTTGCGAAACCTCAACAAAAGATTTGGCAGGCTTATAAAACAGTTCTTGAAGATTAGGGCCGATATTAGCCATTTGTGCCTTCTTTACATTTTTTTGTTATAATAGATAGAGAAAAGGTGAACATATGAAAAAAATATTAGTTGTAGATGATGAGAAACCAATCTCAGATATTATTAAGTTCAATATGACCAAGGAAGGCTATGAGGTTGTAACAGCCTTTAACGGTAGAGAAGCCATCGAGCTATTTGAGGCGGAGCAACCTGATATTATTATTCTAGATTTGATGCTTCCTGAGATCAATGGTTTAGAAGTTGCTAAGACCATTCGTAAGACTAGCAGTGTTCCTATCATTATGTTATCTGCCAAGGATAGCGAGTTTGACAAGGTTATCGGTTTAGAACTTGGGGCAGATGATTATGTCACCAAGCCCTTCTCAAACCGTGAGTTGCAAGCGCGTGTGAAGGCATTGCTCCGTCGTACGGACCTCGCTTCAGTGGATAGTCAAGAAACTGATGAAAAGAAATCCCAACCCCTACAGATTGGCGATTTGGAAATCGTTCCAGATGCTTATGTGGCTAAGAAATACGGTGAGGAACTGGATTTGACTCACCGCGAGTTTGAGCTCTTGTACCACTTGGCCTCTCACATTGGTCAAGTCATTACTCGTGAACACTTGCTTGAGACTGTCTGGGGTTATGACTATTTTGGTGATGTTCGTACAGTGGACGTGACCATCCGACGTTTGCGTGAAAAAATCGAAGACACTCCAAGCCGTCCAGAATACATCCTAACACGTCGTGGTGTGGGTTACTATATGAGAAATAATGATTGAAGATATTAGACAAACGATTCTGACCAGTGATTTTATCTTTATCTTGATTTTGCTGGGCTTTATCTTGGTGGTCACCTTGCTATTGCTAGAAAATCGCCGTGATAATATTCGGCTAAAGCAGATTAATCAAAAGGTCAAGGATTTGATTGCAGGGGATTATTCTCGAGTTTTGGATATGCAAGGAAGCTCTGAAATCACCAACATCACCAATAACCTTAATGACTTGTCTGAGGTCATTCGTCTAACGCAGGAGAATCTGGAGCAAGAAACCAAAAGGCTTAACAGTATTCTTTCTTATATGACAGATGGAGTTCTTGCAACCAATCGCCGTGGTCAGATTACTATGATTAACGATATGGCTAAGAAACAGCTGGGTATCGTAAAAGAAGAGGCATTGAACAAAAGCATCCTAGAATTGCTTAAGATAGAGGATGAATATGAACTGCGTGACCTCATTACACAGATTCCTGAATTGATGATTGATTCCCAAAATGCTAACGGAGAATATCTTAGTCTTCGTGTGCGTTTTGCACTCATTCGTCGTGAGTCTGGATTCATCTCTGGTTTGGTTGCCGTTTTACACGATACGACCGAGCAGGAGAAGGAAGAGCGTGAGCGGAGACTCTTTGTTTCTAACGTCAGCCATGAGTTGCGGACACCTTTGACTAGTGTTAAGTCCTATCTTGAAGCCTTGGACGAGGGAGCCTTGTATGATCCTGTAGCCCCTGATTTTATCAAGGTTTCGCTCGATGAAACCAACCGTATGATGCGGATGGTGACAGATCTCTTGCATCTCTCTCGTATTGATAATGCGACTACTCGGTTGGATGTGGAATTGATTAATTTTACAGCCTTCATCACCTTTATTCTCAACCGCTTTGATAAGATGAGAAGTCAGGATGAGGAGAAAAAATATGAGCTGGTTAGAGATTACCCAATCAATTCAGTTTGGATCGAGATTGATACCGATAAGATGACTCAGGTGATTGATAATATTCTCAACAATGCCATCAAGTACTCACCAGATGGTGGGAAAATTACTGTCAGCATGAAAACCACTGATGATCAGATGATTTTATCCATCAAAGACCAAGGTTTAGGTATTCCAAAACAAGATTTGCCGAAGATTTTTGACCGCTTCTACCGTGTGGATCGTGCAAGAAGCCGTGCCCAAGGTGGAACTGGTCTAGGTCTGGCTATTGCCAAGGAAATCATCAAACAACACAATGGCTTTATTTGGGCAAAAAGCGAATACGGTAAGGGTTCAACCTTTACCATTGTGCTCCCTTATGATAAGGATGCCGTAAAAGAAGAAATATGGGAGGACGAAATAGAAGACTAGAATGAGTGAAAAAGGCTTTAAATACAGTATTTTAGCATCAGGTTCCAGTGGAAATTCCTTTTATCTGGAAACGCCAAAAAAGAAAATTTTAGTGGATGCAGGCTTGTCTGGTAAGAAAATTACCAGCCTCTTGAGCGAAATTAATCGCAAGCCTGAAGATTTGGATGCGATTTTGATTACGCATGAGCATTCAGACCATATTCATGGAGTCGGTGTCTTGGCTCGCAAATATGGTATGGATCTTTACGCCAATGAAAAGACTTGGCAGGCTATGGAAAATAGCAAGTACCTCGGTAAGGTTGATTCATCCCAGAAGCACATTTTTGAGATGGGCAAAACCAAAACCTTTGGAGATATCGACATCGAGAGTTTTGGTGTTAGCCATGATGCAGTCGCACCGCAGTTCTACCGCTTTATGAAAGATGACAAGAGTTTTGTCATGTTGACCGATACAGGTTATGTAAGTGACCGTATGGCAGGGATTGTCGAGAATGCTGACGGTTATCTCATTGAGTCCAACCATGATGTGGAAATCTTGCGAGCAGGTTCTTATGCTTGGCGACTCAAACAGCGAATCTTATCTGATCTTGGTCACCTCTCTAACGAAGACGGTGCTGAGGCCATGATTCGTGCAATGGGAAATCGGACCAAGAAAATCTACCTTGGACATTTGTCTAAGGAGAACAATATCAAAGAACTGGCTCATATGACCATGGTCAATCAGCTAGCCCAAGCTGATTTGGGTGTAGGAGTAGACTTTAAAGTTTACGATACCTCTCCCGATACCGCAACACCACTTACAGATATATAAAAAAGAAGGCGAGTGCCTTCTTTTTTATGAATATTTCTTACAATCCTGCAAATTCTTTGATTTCTTGTGCTGACATTGAAGAGTCGCAACGGACATTGATTTGACCATCTGCAACGTGGACAAAGCCTGGAACAGTCGGGATTCCATAACGTGAACGGAATTCTTGCAACTCATTGAGTTGACTTGGTTCTTCACTGTTGATGAAGTAGATGTGTGCTTTAGTTTCAGCTAGGACACCTGCCAATGTGCCAGCAAATTTACGACAGTAAGGACAAGTTTTGCGACCGATGAAGAAGGTTGCTGTTTCATTATTATCGAGTGCTTCTTGTGCACGTGCAACTGTAGTCACTTCAAGGTCTTTAATATCTTCTAAAAACTGATTCATAAGAATACCTCTCTTTTTTTGATAAAACTAGTATGCCACAAAGTTTCTAAAATTGCTCGGATTTGATACGAAAAAAAGATGAGATCGTTTTATCTCATCTTTCATCTTGCTTATTTTACAAAGGCATTGATTTCTGCTTCGATGTTGGCAATCTTAGCTTGTGAATCTTCGTTGCTTTGACCCACAACTGCAATATAGAACTTGATTTTTGGTTCTGTACCTGAAGGGCGAACAGCGATCCAAGAACCATCCGCAAGAGTGTATTTCAAAACATCACTTGGAGGAGTTGTTAAGGCAGTTACAATACCATCAGCAGTAGTAGAAGTTTGTGCCTTGAAGTCTTCTGTGATTGAGATAGCAGTAGCGTTAAATTCTTTCGGACCATTGTCACGGAACTTAGCCATGATTGCTTTGATTTGCTCAGCTCCATCGACACCTGAAAGAGTAACAGAGATGGTCTTTTCAGCATAGTAGCCGTATTCTTTGTAGATTTCTTCGATACCGTCAGCCAATGTCAAACCACGTGAACGATAGTAGGCAGCAAGCTCAGCAACGACAAGAACGGCTTGGATAGCGTCTTTATCACGTACGAATGGTTTGATCAAGTAACCGAAGCTCTCTTCAAATCCCATCATGTAAGTGTGATTGTGTTTTTCTTCGAATTCTTGGATTTTTTCAGCGATAAATTTGAAACCAGTCAAGACGTTGAACATGGTTGCACCGTAGCTTTCAGCAATTTTCGTTACCAAGTCAGTTGATACGATGGATTTGCAGAGAGCTGCATTTTCAGGAAGAGTTCCAGCGTTTTTGTGGGCTTCCAAGATGTACTTAGCCATGATAGCACCAATTTGGTTACCTGAAAGGTTGAGGTAGCTACCATCTTTTTGAAGAACTTCCACACCAACACGGTCAGCATCTGGGTCAGTTGCGACAAGTACATCTGCACCAACTTTGCGTCCAAGTTCTTCAGCAAGGGCGAAGGCTGCTTGGCTTTCTGGATTTGGAGATTTAACAGTTGAGAAGTCTGGGTCTGGAGTTGCTTGCGCTTCAACAACTTGAACAGAGTCAAATCCTGCTTGGGCAAGAGCGCGACGAGCCAACATTTCACCAGTACCATGAAGTGGTGTGTAGACAATCTTCATGTCTTTACCAAATTCTTCAATCAAGGCAGGGTTGATGTTAACGTCTTTAACTTCTTTGAGGTATTCCACATCAACTGCTTCCCCGATAACTTCAATCAAACCAGAAGCTTTTTCAGCTTCGACATCAGCAACTTCCACAGCGAATGGGTTTTCGATAGCACGAATATAAGTAGTCAAAGCGTCTGCATCGTGTGGAGGCATTTGTCCACCGTCTTCTCCGTAAACCTTGTATCCGTTAAATGGAGCAGGGTTGTGACTGGCAGTAATCATGATACCTGCGAAACAGTTGAGGTGACGAACAGCGAATGATAATTCTGGAG
This sequence comes from Streptococcus oralis subsp. dentisani, assembly GCF_002096615.1. Classification (GTDB taxonomy): domain Bacteria; phylum Bacillota; class Bacilli; order Lactobacillales; family Streptococcaceae; genus Streptococcus; species Streptococcus oralis_U. Next base: position 488,426 of record NZ_NCUX01000033.1, on the reverse strand, counting down.
TTGGACGAAGGCTTTCAAATACATAAGATTTGATACCATGTTTTGCTAGAACTGCAGCAGATTCAAAGGCAAATTCTGGTGAGAAGTGACGGCTATCGTAGGCAATTGCCACACCACGTTCTTTTTCATTTCCACCTTTTGACTCAATCAAACGAGCCAAACCTTCAGTTGCTTGACGAACAACATAGATATTGATACGATTTGTACCAGCACCAATCAAACCACGCATACCAGCAGTACCAAATTCAAGATTTGTATAGAAGGCATCTTCCTTTGTTTTTTCATCCATATTTTCCAAATCTTGACGAAGGTAGTCAGGAAGTTCAGCAAAATCTAACCATTTTTGATAGTTTTCTTGATAAGTCATAGAGGATCTCCTTTTTTTGTAAATTCTTTTAATCGCTTTCATTATATCACGATTTATCATTTTAGTAAAACGTTAGCATAACTTTCTGAAAAAGCTTGAAATGAAATGGATTCTATAGTCTTGAACCCCTTAGGGAAACATGCTATACTACCTATATGATTATTTTACAAGCTAATAAAATTGAACGTTCATTTGCAGGAGAGGTTCTTTTTGATAATATCAATCTGCAAGTAGATGAACGAGATCGGATTGCCCTCGTTGGGAGAAATGGAGCGGGTAAGTCTACTCTTTTGAAGATTTTGGTTGGAGAAGAGGAGCCAACTAGTGGAGAAATCAATAAGAAAAAAGATATTTCTCTGTCTTACCTAGCCCAAAATAGCCGTTTTGAGTCTGAAAATACCATCTACGATGAAATGCTCCATGTTTTTGATGATCTACGTCGGACAGAGAAGCAACTTCGTCAGATGGAGTTGGAGATGGGTGAAAAGTCAGGTGAAGATTTGGATAAACTGATGGCGGATTATGATCGCTTATCAGAGAATTTTCGACAGGCTGGTGGTTTTACTTACGAAGCTGATATTCGAGCAATTTTGAATGGATTCAAGTTTGACGAGTCTATGTGGCAGATGAAAATAGCCGAGCTTTCTGGTGGTCAAAATACTCGTCTGGCTCTAGCAAAAATGCTCCTTGAAAAGCCTAATCTCTTGGTCTTGGACGAGCCGACTAACCACTTGGATATCGAAACCATTGCCTGGCTAGAGAATTACTTGGTGAACTATAGCGGTGCCCTCATTATTGTCAGTCACGACCGTTACTTTTTGGATAAGGTTGCGACGGTTACACTCGATTTAACCAAGCATTCTTTAGACCGTTATGTGGGAAATTACTCTCGTTTCGTTGAACAAAAAGAGCAAAAACTAGCTACTGAGGCAAAAAACTATGAAAAGCAGCAGAAGGAAATCGCTGCTCTGGAAGACTTTGTCAATCGCAATCTAGTCCGAGCTTCAACAACCAAACGTGCTCAATCTCGCCGTAAACAACTAGAAAAAATGGAGCGTTTGGACAAGCCTGAAGCTGGCAAGAAATCAGCCAATATGACCTTCCAGTCTGAAAAAACGTCGGGAAATGTCGTTTTGACTGTTGAAAATGCTGCTATTGGCTATGATGGGGAAATATTGTCAGAACCTATCAATCTTGACCTTCGTAAAATGAATGCTGTTGCCATCGTAGGACCAAATGGTATTGGTAAGTCAACCCTTATCAAGTCTATCGTGGACCAGATTCCTTTTATTAAGGGAGAGAAGCGTTTTGGCGCTAATGTGGATGTTGGTTACTATGACCAAACCCAAAGCAAGCTAACACCAAGTAATACGGTTCTGGATGAACTCTGGAATGATTTTAAACTGACTCCAGAAGTTGAGATCCGCAACCGCCTTGGTGCCTTCCTTTTCACAGGAGATGATGTTAAAAAATCAGTTGGAATGCTGTCTGGTGGCGAGAAAGCTCGTTTGCTTCTTGCAAAACTTTCAATGGAAAACAATAACTTCTTGATTTTGGACGAGCCGACCAACCACTTGGATATTGATAGCAAGGAAGTATTAGAAAATGCTCTGATTGATTTTGATGGAACCCTTCTTTTCGTCAGTCACGACCGTTACTTTATCAATCGTGTAGCCACTCATATTTTGGAATTGTCTGAGAATGGTTCGACCCTCTATCTAGGAGATTATGACTACTATGTTGATAAAAAGGCTGAAATGGAAGTCAACCAGATAGAGGAAGCTTCAATGAGTAATCAAGCAAAAGAAGCAAGTTCAGTTAATGACTACCAAGCTCAGAAAGAAAGTCAGAAAGAAGCCCGTAAACTCATGCGCCAAATAGAGAATTTAGAGGCTGAAATCGAAGAGTTAGAAAGTCAAAGTCAAGCCATTTCTGAACAAATGCTGGAAACCAATGATGCTGAAAAGCTCATGGAATTGCAGGCTGAACTGGACAAAATTAGCCATCGTCAGGAAGAAGCCATGCTTGAGTGGGAAGAATTATCAGAGCAGGTGTAAGAAATGGAACATCTTGGAAAGGTATTTCGTGAATTTCGAACAAGTGGGAAATACTCCTTAAAAGAGGCGGCAGGTGAATCCTGTTCAACTTCTCAGTTATCTCGCTTTGAGCTTGGGGAGTCTGACCTAGCAGTCTCACGTTTCTTTGAGATTTTGGATAACATTCATGTAACAATCGAAAATTTCATGGACAAGGCTAGGGATTTTCAAAATCATGAACATGTTGCCTTGATGGCACAGATTATTCCGCTTTACTACTCAAATAATATTGCAGGTTTTCAAAAGCTTCAAAGAGAACAACTTGAAAAGGCTAAGAGTTCGACCAATCCCCTCTATTTTGAGCTGAATTGGATTCTGCTACAAGGTCTGATTTGTCAAAGAGATGCTCATTACACGATGAGGCAGAGTGATTTGGAAAAGGTAGCAGATTATCTTTTCCAGACAGAAGAATGGACCATGTATGAGTTGATTCTTTTCGGAAATCTCTATACTTTCTACAATGTGGACTATGTGGCTCGGATTGGCAGAGAAGTCATGGAGCGGGAAGAGTACTACAAAGAAATTGGACGGCATCGTAAACTCGTTTTGATTTTAGCTCTTAACTGTTACCAGCATTGTTTGGAAAATCGATCCTTTGCGGATGCGGACTATTTTGAGGGCTATGTGGAGAAGTTGATTGGAAATGGTATCAAGCTTTATGAGCGCAATATCTTCCATTATCTCAAAGGTTTCGCTTTTTACCAAAGAGACTTGAAAGAAGAAGGTTGTAGTCAGATGCAGGAAGCCATGCATATTTTTGATGTGCTTGGACTTCCAGAGCAAGTGGCTTACTATCAGGAACATTATGAAAAATTTGTAAATGCTTAAATTTCCCAAATAAGGGAAAAATAAAGAGACTCCTTTCAGTTTTGATACAATAGTTTCAAAATTTGAGAGGAGCTTTTTATATGAATCGACATGCAATCCAGTTGATTAGTCGTGGGGCTATTAATAAGGTAGGGAATATGCTCTATGATTATGGAAACAGTGTTTGGTTAGCATCAATGGGGACGATAGGACAGACTGTTCTTGGGATTTATCAGATTTCTGAACTCGTCACATCGATTCTGGTCAATCCCTTTGGAGGAGTGATTTCAGACCGCTTTTCGCGTCGCAAAATTTTGATGACGACAGACTTGATTTGTGGCGTTCTCTGTTTAGCTATTTCTTTCATCAGAAATGATAGCTTGATGATTGCTGCCTTGATTTTTGCCAATATTGTTCAGGCGGTTGCCTTTGCATTTTCTCGTACAGCTAACAAAGCCATTATAACTGAGGTTGTAGAGAAAGACGAGATAGTGACCTATAATGCTCGCTTAGAGCTCGTTTTGCAGGTTGTAGGCGTTAGCTCCCCTGTGCTTTCTTTCATCGTTCTACAATTTGCCAGTCTCCATATGACGCTTGTTTTAGATGCCATTAGTTTTTTCATCGCATTTATCTTAGTAGCTTTCCTCCCCAAAAAAGAGACTCAGGAACAAGAGAAAAAGACTTTCAGCTGGAAAAATATTTTTGCTGATATGGAAGAAGGGATTCGCTATATTTGGCATCAGCAAGAAATCTTTTTCCTTTTGTTAGTAGCTTCTAGTGTTAATTTCTTTTTTGCAGCTTTTGAATTTCTCCTCCCTTTTTCAAATCGACTTTACGGGGTAGAAGGAGCTTATGCGAGTATTTTGACTATGGGCGCTATTGGTTCGATTATCGGAGCTCTTCTAGCTAGTAAAATAAAGGCAAGTGTTTATAATCTTTTGATTCTATTGGCTTTGACTGGAGTTGGAGTTTTTATGATGGGATTACCACTGCCAACTTTTCTTACCTTTTCTGGAAATTTAGTTTGTGAACTGTTTATGACGATTTTTAATATTCACTTTTTTACTCAGGTGCAAACCAAAGTTGAGGGGGAATACTTGGGGAGAGTATTAAGTACCATTTTTACCTTAGCCATTCTATTTATGCCGATTGCAAAAGGCTTTATGACGGTGTTGCCAAGTGTTCATCTCTCTTCTTTTCTGATCATTGGAAGCGGGGTTATTATTCTGTCTTGTCTATCCCTCGTTTATGTGCGAAATCGTTTTGAAAAAGAGTTATAATTTCTCTTTTTAAGAAAATATTACACTACAAACCATTTTTCAGTCCTTCTCTATTGTGAGGAGGGCTTGCTTTGTGGTAAAATGGTTTTATGAATGAAAGAATGAATGAGTTAGTTGCCTTGCTCAATCGCTATGCGACCGAGTACTATACGAGTGACAATCCCTCGGTGTCAGATAGCGAGTATGATCGCCTCTACCGAGAGTTGGTCGAATTGGAAGCTACCTATCCAGATCAAGTTTTAGCAGACAGTCCGACCCATCGCGTTGGTGGTAAGGTTTTAGATGGTTTTGAAAAATACAGTCATCAGTATCCTCTTTATAGTTTGCAGGATGCTTTTTCACGTGAAGAGTTAGAAGCTTTTGATGCGCGTGTTCGTAAGGAGTTAGCCCATCCGACCTATATATGTGAATTGAAAATTGATGGTTTGTCCATTTCTCTTACTTATGAGAAGGGGATTTTGGTCGTTGGGGCGACACGTGGTGATGGTTCTATTGGAGAAAATATCACCGAAAACCTCAAGCGTGTCAAGGATATTCCCTTAACATTGCCAGAAGATCTTAATATTACCGTTCGTGGGGAGTGTTACATGCCACGCGCTTCTTTTGATCTGGTCAACCAAGCTCGCCAAGAAAATGGAGAGCCTGAATTTGCCAACCCTCGTAATGCAGCGGCAGGAACCCTCCGTCAGTTGGATACGGCAGTAGTTACCAAACGCAATCTTGCCACGTTCCTCTATCAAGAAGCTAGTCCTTCTACTCGAGATAGTCAAGAAAAGGTCTTGAAGCATCTTGAACAGCTTGGCTTTGTGGTTAATCCTAAACGAATTCTGGCTGAAAACATAGATGAGATATGGGAGTTCATTCAAGAAGTAGGACAAGAACGGGAGAAACTGCCCTACGATATTGATGGAGTGGTAATCAAGGTCAATGACCTAGCTGGTCAAGAAGAACTTGGTTTTACAGTTAAAGCGCCTAAGTGGGCAGTAGCTTACAAATTTCCTGCTGAGGAAAAAGAAGCCCAACTGCTCTCAGTTGACTGGACAGTTGGTCGTACGGGTGTTGTGACACCGACTGCCAATCTGACTCCCGTTCAGCTTGCTGGGACAACCGTCAGTCGTGCAACTCTTCACAACGTAGATTATATCGCCGAAAAGGATATCCGAAAGGACGATACGGTTATCGTTTATAAGGCTGGAGACATCATCCCTGCTGTTTTGCGTGTGGTAGAGTCCAAGCGTGTTTCTGAAGAAAAACTAGATATTCCATCAAATTGTCCAAGTTGTGACAGTCAATTGCTTCATTTTGAAGATGAAGTAGCCCTGCGTTGTATCAATCCTCGCTGTCCTGCTCAAATCATGGAAGGTTTGATTCATTTTGCCTCTCGAGATGCCATGAATATTACGGGGCTTGGACCGTCTATTGTTGAAAAGCTTTTTGCTGCCAATTTAGTCAAGGATGTGGCAGATATTTACCGTTTGAAAGAAGATGATTTCCTCCTTTTAGAAGGTGTCAAGGAAAAGTCTGCTTCTAAACTGTATCAGGCTATTCAAGCATCAAAGGAAAACTCTGCTGAAAAGCTCTTGTTTGGTCTGGGGATTCGCCATGTCGGAAGCAAGGCTAGTCAGCTCTTGCTCCAACATTTCCACTCTATTGAAAATCTAGCCCAAGCAGATCTAGAAGAAGTAGCAAGTATCGAGAGCTTGGGTAGTGTGATTGCTCAAAGTCTTCAGACTTATTTTGCTACCGAGGGATCTAAAATTCTCTTAGATGAGCTGAAAGCAGCTGGAGTCAATCTGGACTACAAAGGACAGACAGTAGTAGCAGATGCAATCTTGTCCGGTTTGACAGTAGTTCTAACAGGAAAATTGGAACGCCTCACGCGCTCTGAAGCCAAAAGCAAACTCGAAAGTCTAGGTGCCAAAGTAACAGGTAGCGTATCTAAGAAAACGGATCTTGTCGTAGCAGGAGCAGATGCGGGCAGTAAACTGCAAAAAGCACAAGAACTAGGTATCGAAGTTCGCGATGAAGCTTGGCTAGAAAGTATGTAATGATAGTAGAAAACTAGGTGTCAGATAATCTGAAACTGTCTCTCCTGATGTGTTTTAACATGGTTAAAATCTGTTGTCCATTGTGATGAAATGCCAACTGAATCCATCAGCACCAAATAAAATTAAAATAGAAATTAGAAATTAGGAAAAAACATGTACAATTATCCCGTTCTACTCCATTTTCATAGAAAAAATGGAGATTATACAGCTTGCTCATTTAGCACAGACCGAGATGAAAACAAAAGCTCTTTAACTTCAGAGACCACTTATTTTGGTCTTCAGTTTTCTTTTACCGTGACCAGTCAGGAGAAGGTGGATAGTTTCACCTTCAAAGCCGAGATAGATGGTGTATTAAAAGAATATCTTGTACGTTTTAACTACTATCCCTTGCTGACAGAAGCATGGATTTTAGAGGGAGACGAGACTGTTTATTATTCTGAAAATCCGGCCATTGCTAGCCCTTACTACAAAGATCAAAATCCTTTTGCTTTTGATAAAGCAATCCATAGCGCTAGTTTTGATCACCACTGGGGCTACCAAGGAGAACTAGGTTATAGCCTTTCAGATTATCAGACAAGCTTTAAACTTTGGGCTCCTACGGCTACATCTGTACAGGTGTTTGTCTATGAAAATACCAGCAACGATGCACCCATTTGGAAAACCTTTAATCTAGAGCGTGGTAATAGCTATTCATATAGTCATAAGTACAATACCATTGGTGTTTGGAGTCTAGACTTAGATGAAAATCTTGCTGGTAAGGCTTATCAGTATCAGATTGACTTTCCTCACCACCAGACTTTGACGAGAGACCCTTACACGATTGCCACAAGTCCTGACGGAAAACGTTCTGTTATTCTTTCTCGCAAAGACAGACAAGTAGAAGGATTCGAAGTCAAACATGGGACAGAAGCTCCTTGGCGTTTGGAAAATCCATGTAAAGCAGTTATCTGTGAAATGCATATCCGAGATTTAACCAAATCTCCGACATCTGGAGTGGCGGAGCATCTCCGTGGAACCTTCCTTGGTGCTGCCCAGACTGGAACAGTTAACCAGTACGGTCAAGCAACCGCCTTTGACTATATCAAAGAACTTGGCTGCAACTATGTTCAACTTCAACCAATCTTTGATCGCCATAAGGAATATGATGAGGATGGAAATGTAGCATATAACTGGGGCTATGACCCTCAAAACTACAACTCACCAGAAACGAGTTTCTCTAGCAATCCAGATGATCCCGGACAGGTCATTCGTGATCTGAAAACTATGATTCAGGCCTATCATGACGCTGGAATTGGTGTCATTATGGACGTGGTTTATAACCATACCTTCTCAACAGTGGACGCTCCATTCCAGACAACTGTTCCCGATTATTTCTATCGTATGAATCGTGATGGAACTTTTCAAAACGGTACGGGTGTAGGAAATGAAACTGCAAGTGAACACGAGATGTTCCGTAAGTATATGATTGATTCCATCCTTTATTGGGTGAAAGAATACAATATTGACGGTTTCCGTTTCGACTTGATGGGCATTCATGATGTTAAAACCATGCAGGCGATTCGTTGGGCGCTGGATGAGGTTGATCCCCGTATTATCACTTATGGAGAAGGCTGGGATATGGGAACAGGTCTTGCTCCTTATGACAAGGCCAAGAAGGACAATGCCTACCAAATGCCAAATATCGGTTTCTTCAATGATGATCAGCGAGATGCGGTCAAAGGAGGAGAAGTTTATGGTGCAGTCAAGGCAGGATTTGTTAGTGGTGCAGCTACAGAACCAATTGTAGCTAAGGCTATTCTTGGTAGTCGAGAATTGGGTTCATATCTTAGTCCAAACCAAGTTCTTAACTATGTGGAAGCCCATGATAATTACAACTTGCATGATTTGTTAGTAACCCTTCATCCAGATCACAGTTCAGATAAGATTATGCGCAAGGTTGAGACAGCGACAGCTATGAATCTTCTCATGCAAGGAATGGCCTTTATAGAACTAGGTCAAGAGTTTGGTCGAACTAAGTTGATTCCAACTGGTGAACATGGAGAACTAACTCCTGCAGACCGAGAACGTGCTATGAATAGCTATAATGCTCCGGACAGTGTTAACCAAGTCAACTGGGATCTGATCAATGAACGCCAAGAAAGCATTGAGTTTATTCGTCAGATTATCCGCCTAAAAACGCAAATCAGTGCCTTCTCTTATCCAACATATGAAGAAATTTACCGTCATGTCTTTGTCCATACAGCTGCTGAGAATAGCGGGTGGATTGTTTATGAGATTCACGGTGGAGCAGAGCACTTATTGGTGGTATTCAATGCTAAGGGAACCTCCTTCTACTTTGAAAATGCAGGTAAGCTTGAAATGTTCCTTACCAACAGTCGTTCAAAACAAGAAAATGTTATTGATGATATTAGTGTCGCAGTTTTAAAAGTGCTCTCATAAATTAATGTAGTAAAAAGGGTTAGATTATCTAATCCTTTTTGTCATTTATGAGGTTTTTAATGAAGAGTAGAATTAAGATTCAAATAATTTGAAGGATCAAGATTGTGAAAAAAATCTCAATTTTTTCACAAAAAGGGTTGTAATTTTCTGAAAATTTGATAAAATAAGTCTTAATAATTTTCAGGAGGAAGAAAATTGGCAAGATATCAGAATTTAGTAAATGGAAATTGGAAATCATCTGAAAAGGAAATTACAATCTATTCACCCATTAATCAGGAAAAGCTGGGGACAGTACCAGCTATGAGTCAGGCTGAAGTAGATGAGGCTATGAAAGCTGCGCGTGCAGCTCTCCCAGCATGGCGTGATTTAGCACCAGTTGAACGTGCAGCCTATTTACATAAGACAGCAGATATTTTGGAACGCGATAAAGAAAAAATTGGTACAATTCTTGCCAAAGAGGTTGCTAAAGGGATAAAAGCAGCCATTGGAGAAGTAGTACGTACAGCAGATTTGATTCGTTTTGCTGCAGAAGAAGGTCTCCGTATCACTGGACAAGCAATGGAAGGTGGCGGTTTTGAAGCTGCAAGTAAAAACAAACTAGCCGTTGTCCGTCGTGAGCCAGTTGGTGTCGTTTTAGCTATCGCGCCATTTAACTATCCAGTTAACCTTTCTGGATCTAAGATTGCCCCGGCTTTGATTGCAGGGAATGCCGTCATGTTTAAACCGCCAACACAAGGATCTATCTCAGGTCTGTTATTAGCCAAGGCTTTTGATGAGGCAGGTATTCCAGCAGGAGTATTTAATACGATAACTGGACGAGGTTCTGAAATCGGTGACTATATCATTGAACACAAAGAAGTTAACTTTATCAACTTTACTGGCTCGACTCCAATTGGTGAGCGAATCGGTCGTTTAGCTGGAATGCGTCCTATCATGCTTGAACTTGGTGGGAAAGATGCAGCTATTGTTCTCGAAGATGCAGACTTGGAACACGCAGCTAAACAAATCGTCGGTGGAGCCTTTAGCTATTCAGGACAACGTTGTACTGCCATCAAGCGTGTCTTGGTTGTGGAAAGTGTAGCGGATAAATTGGCTGAATTACTTCAAGCAGAAGTTGCTAAGCTAACCGTTGGTGACCCATTTGACAATGCTGATATCACACCTGTTATTGATAATGCTTCAGCTGACTTCATCTGGGGATTGATTCAAGATGCGCAAGGTAAAGGTGCCAAAGCGCTCAGTCCAATCAAACGTGAGGGCAATCTCATTTGGCCGGGGCTTTTTGATTATGTCACAAGAGATATGAAATTAGCATGGGAAGAACCGTTTGGTCCTGTTCTGCCAATCATCCGTGTTTCCGATGCAAATGAAGCGGTAGCAATTGCCAATGAATCTGAGTTCGGTCTTCAATCATCCGTGTTCACAAATGATTTTAAAAAAGCATTTGAAATCGCTGAAAAACTTGAAGTTGGAACGGTTCATATTAATAACAAAACGCAACGTGGGCCAGATAATTTCCCATTCCTTGGTGTAAAAGGTTCTGGTGCTGGTGTGCAAGGGATTAAATACAGCATTGAAGCAATGACAAATGTCAAATCCATTGTTTTTGATGTGAAATAATTTATAAAATCAGGAAATAACATTCCTGATTTTTATTTTTACTAAAAAATTCAGTTTAAAATTGAAAAATAACGAATGTTTTGGTATTATACTAAGAAAATATATGTAAATTATTCTTTTCTCTCTGAAATGAGTGAAAGCTTAGTTAAGATAATTTTTCCAAAATTTTCAAGATATTTTTTAAGAAATTCCGTAAACTGCTTGAAAGTTCTTTTAAAAGATAGTATAATAGAATTATAGAAAACGCTTACAAAAAGAAAGGGGATTGGATGAATAATCAAGAAGCATTGAGAACCTTCACTACTGGAGAAAATTTTCATCTTCAGCACTATCTAGGAGCACATAAAGAGGAAAAAGACGGAGAAATTGGTTTTACCTTCCGTGTTTGGGCACCTAACGCTCAGGCTGTGCACTTAGTTGGTGATTTTACAAACTGGACAGAGCATCAAATTCCCATGGTTCGTAATGAAGCAGGTGTTTGGGAAGTCTTCACAAGTCTGGCTCATGAAGGACAGATTTATAAGTATCATATCACGCGTGCAAATGGACACCAGATTATGAAAATTGATCCGTTGGCGGTTCGTTTTGAGGCTCGCCCAGAGACTGGAGCCATCCTGACTGATATTCCAGAGAAAAAATGGAAAGATGGTCTTTGGCTAGCTAGGAGAAAACGCTGGGGCTTTTTTGAGAGACCAGTCAATATTTATGAAGCCCACGCTGGATCTTGGAAGAGAAATCCAGATGGTAGTCCATACAGCTTTGCACAACTTAAGGAAGAACTCATTCCATACCTTGTTGAGATGAACTACACTCACATCGAGTTTATGCCTTTAATGGCTCACCCACTTGGATTAAGTTGGGGCTACCAGCTTATGGGTTACTTTGCTATGGAGCACTCTTATGGGCGACCAGAGGAATTCCAAGATTTTGTTGAGGAATGTCATTTAAACAATATTGGTGTAATTGTGGATTGGGTTCCAGGTCATTTTACCATCAACGATGACGCCCTTGCTTATTACGATGGAACACCAACTTTTGAATACCAAGACCACAATAAGGCCCATAACTACGGTTGGGGAGCTCTTAACTTTGACCTTGGGAAAAATGAAGTTCAGTCCTTCTTGATTTCTAGCATTAAATTCTGGATTGAATTTTATCATTTAGACGGTATTCGAGTGGATGCAGTCAGCAATATGCTCTACCTAGACTATGATAATGCTCCTTGGACTCCAAACAAAGACGGTGGCAATCTCAACTACGAAGGCTACTATTTCCTTCAACGTTTGAACACTGTTATCAAGTTAGCTCATCCAGATGTGATGATGATTGCAGAAGAAAGTTCATCAGCAACAAAGATTACTGGTATGAAAGAAATGGGCGGTCTAGGATTTGACTACAAGTGGAATATGGGGTGGATGAACGACATTCTCCGTTTCTACGAGGAAGATCCGATTTATCGTAAGTATGATTTCAACTTGGTAACCTTCAGCTTCATGTACGTTTTCAATGAAAACTACCTCTTACCATTTTCACATGATGAAGTCGTTCATGGTAAGAAAAGCATGATGCATAAGATGTGGGGTGATCGCTACAATCAATTTGCAGGACTACGCAATCTCTACACTTATCAGATTTGTCATCCAGGTAAGAAACTCTTGTTCATGGGAAGCGAATATGGTCAGTTCTTAGAGTGGAAGTCTGAGGAACAGCTAGAATGGTCTAACTTGGAAGATCCAATGAATGCTAAGATGAAGTACTTCACTTCTCAACTCAATCAATTCTATAAAGAGCATCGTTGTCTTTGGGAAATTGACACCAGCTACGACGGCATCGAAATTATTGATGCGGATAATAGAGATCAGAGTGTCCTTTCCTTTATTCGTAAGAGTAAAAAGGGTGAAATGCTAGTCTGTGTCTTTAATATGGCGCCTGTTGAACGAAAAGACTTTACAATCGGACTTCCTGTCGCAGGAGTTTATGAAGAAGTTTGGAATACAGAATTGGAACAATGGGGTGGTGTCTGGAAAGAATACAACCAAACGGTTCAAACCCAAGAAGGATTATGGAAGGATTATGAGCAGACCTTGACCTTCACCTTGCCAGCTATGGGGGCAAGTATCTGGAAGATTAAACGTCGCTTGAAACCAACTAAAACTGTCACAAATAAAACCCAAAAAGGAGTAGAAAATGAAGAATGAAATGCTAGCTTTGATCCTTGCAGGTGGGCAAGGAACACGTCTCGGAAAACTCACTCAAAGCATTGCCAAACCAGCAGTGCAATTCGGTGGGCGCTACCGTATCATTGACTTTGCTCTTTCCAACTGTGCTAACTCTGGGATTCACAATGTCGGTGTGATTACACAATACCAGCCTCTTGCCTTGAACAACCACATCGGAAATGGTTCGAGCTGGGGACTAGATGGCATTAACACAGGCGTTTCTATCCTTCAACCCTACTCTGCAAGTGAAGGAAACCGTTGGTTTGAAGGGACTAGCCACGCTATCTACCAAAACATTGACTACATCGACAGTGTTAACCCAGAATATGTTCTCATCCTCTCTGGAGACCATATTTACAAGATGGACTATGATGACATGCTCCAATCTCACAAGGACAACAATGCCAGTTTGACAGTAGCTGTCTTGGATGTACCCCTCAAAGAAGCTAGCCGTTTTGGTATCATGAATACTGACGCAAACAATCGTATCGTCGAATTCGAAGAAAAACCAGCAGAACCTAAGTCTACTAAAGCTTCCATGGGGATTTATATCTTTGATTGGCAACGTCTCCGTAATATGCTGGTAGCTGCTGAAAAGAACAAGGTAGATATGTCAGACTTTGGTAAAAACGTTATTCCAAATTACCTTGAGTCTGGAGAAAGTGTCTATGCTTATGAATTCAAAGGCTACTGGAAAGACGTTGGTACTATCGAGTCTCTATGGGAAGCCAATATGGAATACATTGATCCAAACAACGCTTTGGATAGTCGTGATCGTCAGTGGAAAATCTACTCACGGAACTTGATTTCACCACCAAACTTTATTGGAAAACACGCTCATGTAGAAGATTCTTTAGTTGTGGATGGCTGTCTCGTGGATGGAACTGTTAAGCATTCCATTCTCTCAACAGAAGCGCAAGTACGTGAGGGTGCTGAAGTAGTAGACTCTGTAATCATGAGTGGTGCCATTATCGGAAAAGGTGCAAAAATTAAACGTGCCATCATTGGTGAAGGTGCTGTTATTTCTGAAGGTGTCGAAATTGATGGAACAGACGAAGTACAAGTAGTAGGATATGATGAAGTAGTGGGGGTAGCAACAGATGAAGATTGATAAATATTCAGCCATTTTAGGAAACACCGTTGGTTTTCACGATATGTCAACTTTGACAGATCATCGTCCAGTAGCCAGCTTGCCATTTGGAGCAAAATATCGTTTGATCGACTTCCCTCTCTCTAGCCTTGCAAATGCTGGTGTTCGTAGTGTCTTTGGAATTTTCCAACAAGATAATATCAGTTCAGTCTTTGACCACATTCGTTCAGGACGTGAGTGGGGCTTATCTACCCTTCTCAGTCACTACTATTTAGGTATTTATAATACGCGTGTTGAAAGTAGCACAGTTGGGAAAGAATATTACCAACAGCTTCTCACTTATTTGAAACGTTCAGGATCAAATCAGACGGTTGCACTTAACTGTGATATCGTGGTGAATATTGACCTCAATCAAGTATTCCATTTACATACTACTGCCGGTCGTCCGATTACAGTTGTTTATAAGAAATTACCTAAAAAGGATATTTCAGATGTTAATGCCATCTTGGAAGTCGATGAAACAGACCGTGTTCTTTCTCATAAACTTTTTGATGCCAAATCAACAGATGAACTTTTCAACATGTCTACAGATATATTCGTCGTTGATACTCCGTGGTTGATTAAGCGTTTGGAAGAAGAAGTTCAAAAAGAATACCCAGAAAAATTACGCTATGTTTTACGTGAGTTGGCAGCTAAAGAAGGTGCTTTTGCTTATGAATATACTGGCTACCTAGCCAATGTTCACTCTGTTCAATCCTATTATCAAGCCAATATTGATATGCTGGAGTCTCAAAAATTCTACTCTCTCTTCTCACCTAACCAAAAAATTTATACCAAGGTTAAGAATGAAGAACCAACTTACTACTCAAACACCTCTAAGGTAAGTACTTCGCAGTTCGCCTCTGGTAGTATCATAGAGGGTGAAGTAGTTCAGTCGGTCCTATCACGTAATATTCACGTTCATAAGGATAGTCTAGTTAAAGACAGTCTTCTCTTCCCACGTGTTGTGATTGGTCAAGGTGCCCAAGTTGAGTATGCAATCTTGGACAAAGGGGTTGAAGTTGCTGACGGTGTCGTTATTCGCGGTACTGCAGAACACCCAGTTGTAGTCAAAAAAGGCGAAAAAGTTACAGAGGATATTCATTCATGAAAATTTTATTCGTAGCAGCAGAGGGTGCGCCCTTTTCAAAAACAGGTGGTTTGGGAGACGTCATTGGCGCTCTTCCCAAATCACTGGTAAAGGCAGGGCACGAAGTTGCGGTTGTTTTACCTTACTATGACATGGTAGAGGCTAAGTTCGGCGACCAGATTGAGGATGTTCTTCACTTTGAAGTGAGTGTAGGATGGCGTAGACAGTACTGTGGTATTAAGAAGACCGTCTTGAATGGTGTTACCTTCTACTTCGTAGACAATCAAACGTATTTCTTCCGAGGTCATGTTTACGGAGATTTCGATGATGGTGAACGTTTTGCCTTCTTCCAACTGGCTGCTCTTGAAGCCATGGAGCGAATTGATTTCATTCCAGATATTCTCCATGCCCATGATTATCACACCGCTATGATTCCTTTCCTCTTGAAGGAAAAATACAGATGGATTCAGGCATATCAAGGAATCAGAACCGTTTTAACTATTCATAATTTGGAATTCCAAGGTCAATTTTCTGAAGGAATGTTGTGGGATTTGTTCGGTGTAGGATTTGAACGCTATGCTGATGGCACCCTTCGTTGGAATGACTGTCTTAACTGGATGAAAGCAGGTATTCTCTACGCGGATCGTGTCTCAACCGTATCTCCTAGCTATGCACATGAGATTATGACTAGTCAGTTCGGTTGTGGCTTGGATCAGATTCTTCGTATGGAGTCGGGTAAGGTTTCGGGTATTGTCAATGGTATTGACGCAGATCTTTATAATCCTCAAACAGATCCACTTTTAGACTATCATTTTGATAAAGAAGATTTGTCTGGAAAAGCACAAAACAAAGCAAAATTGCAAGAGAGAGTTGGTCTACCAGTACGAGCAGATGTTCCTCTGGTTGGGATTGTCTCTCGATTGACACGCCAAAAAGGCTTTGATGTCGTTGTAGAAAGTTTGCATCGTTTCTTACAAGAGGACGTTCAAATAGTCCTTTTAGGAACAGGTGACCCAGCTTTTGAACATTCCTTCTCATGGTTTGCTCAAGTCTATCCAGACAAGCTATCAGCAAATATCACTTTCGACGTCAAACTTGCTCAAGAAATCTACGCAGCTTGTGATCTCTTCCTCATGCCAAGTCGTTTTGAACCATGTGGCTTGTCTCAAATGATGGCGATGCGTTATGGAACGCTACCATTGGTTCATGAGGTTGGAGGACTAAGAGATACAGTTCAATCCTTCAATCCAATCGAAGGAACTGGAACAGGCTTTAGCTTTGATAATTTAACACCTTACTGGCTTAACTGGAGTTTCCAAACAGCCTTGGATGTTTATAAGTATCAGCCGGAAGTTTGGAGAAATCTACAAAAACAAGCTATGGAATGTGATTTCTCATGGGATACAGCTTGCAAGTCTTATCTTGACTTGTACCATAGTTTAGTCAACTAATAGATAAAATCGTATGATTCTTTCATACGATTTTTGGTCTGTTTAGAAAAGAGGAGAAGTGATGACTCAAGTAATGGGCCTCTGTGTCATGGATGTTGATGGCACCCTGATAGCAGAGGAAGTGATTGATCTTTTAGGAAGAGAAGCAGGTTGCGAAGCGGAAATTTCAAAGATTACCAATCAAGCAATGCAAGGTGAACTAGACTTTGAAAGGAGTTTACGAGCGAGAGTCGCATTGTTAAAAGGTCTTCCGATTTCGGTCTTTGATACTGTCTTCAAATCCATTCATCTGTCCAAAAATGCTCAAGAATTTATCTCCGTACTTCAAAAGAAGGGTATTCTAGTCGGTCTAGTTTCTGGTGGATTTGCACCAATAGTTGAGAGATTAGCAGAATCCCTTGGTATCTCCTATTTCTCCGCCAACCAGTTGGAAGTCAGAGATGACTTTTTAACAGGTAAATTAGTTGGTGAAATTGTGACAGCCCAAGAAAAACAAGCTGCTCTTGAGAAATGGAGAAAAGAATTAAAACTACCCAAAGAAAGAACGATTGCCATCGGTGATGGGGCTAATGACCTATTCATGTTAAAATCAGCAGGTCACGGAATAGCCTTTTGTGCCAAAGAGGTCGTAAAAACAGAGATAGCTTCTCATATAGATACGAGGGATTTTTTAGAAGTTCTACCTTTGATTGATTTCTTAGAATGAGAGGGAACTATGAAAATTGTAATTGCACCCGATTCTTTTAAAGAGAGTTTGACGGCAGAAGAGGTCGCTCAAGCTATAAAAAGGGGCTTCCAAAAATCGATAGCAGATGTAGAATGTCTGCTTTGCCCTGTAGGTGATGGTGGGGAAGGAACTGTAGATGCTATTCGACATTCTCTTGAACTAGAAGAAAAATGGTTCCAAGTGACGGGACCTTTTGGCCTAAAAGAATCAATGCGCTATTTTCAAAAAGGCCAAATAGCGCTCTTTGAAGTTGCTGACTTGGTTGGTTTAGGAAAGATTCCGCAGGAGAAACGAAATCCCCTTCACATCCAAACCAGAGGTATCGGAGAGTTGATTCGCCATCTCGTTGATCAAGGGATGAAAGAAGTCTATATCGGTGTAGGTGGTACGGCTAGTAATGACGGTGGGATAGGCATTGCCGCTGGTTTAGGTTATCGTTTTTATGATAAGAATGGAAAAGAATTGCCAGCTTGCGGTCAGACTTTGCTTGAGTTCGATTCAGTTTCAAATAGCAAGTTGTATAGGATTCCTGAAGATGTGAAAATTCGAATTTTAGCAGATGTCGTGAGCCCTCTATGTGGTCATCAAGGGGCAACCTATACATTTGGAAAACAAAAGGGTTTGGAACCTGCTTTGTTTGAAACAGTAGATTTGGCGATGCAGCGGTTCTATGAAAAATTATCGCCTTCAATCCTGTCTCTTAAAGGAGCAGGAGCTGGCGGTGGGATTGCAGCTGGGCTCTGTGCCTTTGCTGAGGCCGGTATCGTATCTGGGATTGACACTTGCTTGGATTTGATTGACTTTAACAAGAAGGTTGCAGGTGCTGATTTGGTTATCGTTGGAGAAGGTAGACTGGACAGTCAAAGCCTTGCTGGAAAAGCTCCTATCGGTGTAGCAAAAAGAACTCCTGAAGGAGTTCCAGTTATCGCTATTTGTGGTAGTCTTGCTGATGATTTGCCTCCCCTACCATTCGAAAATATACAAGCAGCCTTTTCTATTTTAGAGAAAAGTGAACCTTTAGAAGAGAGTCTGAAAAATGCAAGTCTCTATTTGGAGCACACAGCTACTAATATTGGTCGTTTGTTAAATTTGAGAAAGGATTAACCAAACCATTTTTTCCAGATAGATTTTTTAGGAGCCTCTGCCTTTTTCTCCTCCCAAAGACTTGAAAATGCAAGTCTAAGGTCCTTTTCATCCACTTGAACGGGTTCATTCGTGTGAATAACTAGACCAAAAGGAGAGGTGATATGATCGTCTGAAACAATAGTCGCCTGGCAGTTGCTTTCCTTTGCTTGTTTTAAGTAAAAGACTTGTTTGTCAAACTCGATATTTGGGGAAATCTTCACAAAAAGTATTTCTACCTTTTCTTGAAAAACCTCTAAAATAGAGAAAAATCCATGTTCTAATTCAGGACTATTGGCAGTACTGATATCAGCGTAGCCAAGAACTCTTTCCTCGAAAGTGCCGAGAAAACGACGTTGTTCATCTGGGTTTAGTTTTGGCCCACCGTGAGCCTTTTCTAGTAGTTGTTTTGATAAATCTGTCATAAAATTAGTATATCACAAAAGCTATGAGAAAACAGACCAAAGAAAGCGATTACTTTATAAAGTTAAGGAAAATTTGCACAAAGATAACGTTTTTTCTTGAAAAACGCTTATTTTTAAGGTATCATAGAGGTGTAAAAAATTTAACTCAAAGGAGAGTAAAAAATGTCAATTATTACTGATGTTTACGCTCGCGAAGTCCTAGACTCACGCGGTAACCCAACACTTGAAGTAGAAGTTTATACTGAATCAGGTGCTTTCGGACGTGGTATGGTTCCATCAGGAGCTTCTACTGGTGAACACGAAGCAGTTGAACTTCGCGACGGTGACAAATCTCGTTACGGTGGTCTTGGTACACAAAAAGCTGTTGACAACGTAAACAACATCATCGCTGAAGCAATCATCGGCTACGATGTACGTGACCAACAAGCTATCGACCGTGCTATGATCGCACTTGACGGTACTCCTAACAAAGGTAAATTGGGTGCAAACGCAATTCTTGGTGTGTCTATCGCTGTAGCTCGTGCTGCTGCTGACTACCTTGAAATTCCACTTTACAGCTACCTTGGTGGATTCAACACTAAAGTTCTTCCAACTCCAATGATGAACATCATCAACGGTGGTTCTCACTCTGACGCTCCAATCGCTTTCCAAGAATTCATGATCGTACCTGCTGGTGCACCATCATTCAAAGAAGCTCTTCGTTGGGGTGCTGAAATCTTCCACGCTCTTAAGAAAATCCTTAAATCACGTGGTTTGGAAACTGCCGTAGGTGACGAAGGTGGATTCGCTCCTCGTTTCGAAGGAACTGAAGACGGAGTTGAAACTATCCTTGCTGCAATTGAAGCTGCTGGATATGTTCCTGGTAAAGACGTATTTATCGGATTTGACTGTGCTTCATCAGAATTCTACGATAAAGAACGTAAAGTTTACGACTACACTAAATTCGAAGGTGAAGGAGCTGCTGTACGTACTGCTGCAGAACAAATCGACTACCTTGAAGAATTGGTAAACAAATACCCAATCATCACTATCGAAGATGGTATGGACGAAAACGACTGGGACGGTTGGAAAGCTCTTACTGAACGTCTTGGTGGTAAAGTTCAATTGGTTGGTGACGACTTCTTCGTAACAAACACTTCTTACCTTGAAAAAGGTATTGCGGAAGGTGCAGCTAACTCAATCCTTATCAAAGTTAACCAAATCGGTACTCTTACTGAAACATTTGACGCTATCGAAATGGCGAAAGAAGCTGGTTACACTGCCGTTGTATCACACCGTTCAGGTGAAACTGAAGATTCAACAATCGCTGACATCGCAGTTGCAACAAACGCAGGACAAATCAAGACTGGTTCACTTTCACGTACAGACCGTATCGCTAAATACAACCAATTGCTTCGTATCGAAGACCAACTTGGTGAAGTAGCTGAATACCGTGGATTGAAATCATTCTACAACCTTAAAAAATAAGCTCTTTATTCGATTAGAGGCTGTAAAGCTATAAAAAAGCACTTTGGGGCTCTTCCCCTTAGTGCTTTTTTGACTGGAGCTTGTCAACGTATATTATTTGTTAGTCAGTCGCCAGCCTATAGCAAGCTGAATAAATGGTTTGAAACTTACTCAGATTTGTATTTTAGCATTATTCCATTACCGAATATGGGAGCATATCATGAGTTGGTAGATATCTAGTTGATTGTATGATAAAATATAATAAACTTCAAAAAAGGAGATAAACTTGAAGATTAAGCAAAAATGGGAACGTAGATCATTTGGAACGGATTTTATCGCTAAAGGTTTATTTTGGATAATTCTTTTTGTGGTTATTCTTTTTGGTTTTAACTATCTAATCTCTGGAAATTTTTATGCCTCTAAATTTTGGGATATGGTCGGAGGGGTGCTCGCTTTAATAGCTGCATTCATAGCATTAATTGTTTTTTCTAGACGAGCACTGATAGAGGGGTATTATATTAGTTCGTTAGATCTTGCAATGGCAATATTTTATGACGAAATTGAACATGATCCTTATTTTTCAAAACGTTATCATGAAATAAATGAAAAATATGCTGATAATGATATTGAACGAGTAAAAGCATTAGAGCCGTTACAAGAACATTATTGTTATATTTGCTTTAAACAGTATATTGAAGAAATGAATTGGTTAGAGAAATTTATAATTTGCTTATATAGTGTATTCACAATCGGAAAATTTTCGCTTTATATGGAGCTATCTAGAGCTAGAAAAAGAAAATGGTTTGGTCATAGTGATAATGATTTTTTTTAATAGTAAAAAAGCATCTAGAAAGATGCCTTTTCCCTTGCCTGCTGAACTCGTCAATTTTATTACCTTTTTTGTTACCCTTTAAAAATACTGTATCTTTTTCTATTTGGTCTATTAACCCGTATTTGTTAAAAAGAAGATTAAAAACAAGTGTAGTTTTATACTCTAGACAATAGGTAGATAACCTTAAAAAAAATAACATAGTTCAGTGAACTATGTTATCCCGAACCTTGAAATTCAAAAGTTCAGCCGTTGATTTAACAACGTTTTAAGCCCCTCGGATTTTTTCCGAAGGGCTTTTTTCTGTTCAGGGGGCAAAAAGGGGACAGTGTTTATGGTATAATAGACAAAAACACTTGTATTAGGAAGAAATTATGTCTAAAGAGATTGATATTGAGTATTACCACCAACTAGCACTGCAAAAGCAGAAGGAGCACCGCAAAGTGTTAGCTAATCTAAAGAAAAAGCCACCAAAGAATCTAGATACGATAGCCCAGCAGATCCACCAAGAAGTCTTTTCTGAGATTGATTGCACTGCCTGCGCTAACTGTTGCAAGACACTGGGACCAGACTTCAAAGAAGCAGATATTACTCGTATTGCCAAGTATTTCAAGATGAAATTACCAGCCTTTGAAGCAGAGTTTTTGCAGGTAGATGAAGATGGGGATAAGGTTTTTAAATCCATGCCCTGTCCCTTTTTAGGAGGAGATAATCTCTGTTCTATCTACGATGTCCGTCCAAAGGCCTGTCGGGAATTTCCCCATACAGACCGTAAAAAAATCCATCAAATCAACCATTTAACGATTAAGAACACCTTGACCTGTCCAGCAGCCTATCTCTTTGTTGAGAAATTAAAGGATAAGTTATAGAAATTTACACCTTTAAATATTGTACAAAGATTCTAGGGTGAAAATATCAGATATCTGGTAGACTATAGTTAGAATTGAACACGGCCTAGAAGATGTGTGAAAAAGATAAAATTTCGTTGGAGCAGGCGCCCTCCGTCAATTGTCCTATTTTGACTTTGCTTTTAAAGGCCTTAGTATCTTTTGTGAGGTGAAAAAGAATATGATGCATCAATTCAACCAAACCATGGATTATTTGGAGCAGCAACTGACTGGAGAAGTGGATATGAAAAGATTTCAGCAACTATCAGGCTATTCTTATCCTCTCTTTAGCAGACTCTTTTCCATCCTGGCAGATATGACCTTGACAGAATACTTACGCAATCGCAGGTTGTCAGAAGCAGTGACAGACTTGCGGGAAAGCTCTGAGAAAGTCATTGACATAGCGATGAAATACGGATACGACTCTGCGGATGCCTTTAGTGCAGCCTTTAAGAAATTCCATGGTGCAACTCCCTCAGAAGTTCGAAATGGAAAACCTTATCGGGTCTTTCCTAAACTTCAATTATCCTTAAAGATTACAGGAGGAAAAAACATGGATATCAAGATTCAAAAGAAACCTGCTTTTACCGTGGCAGGCGTCCTATTGGAAGCTATTGATAATAGCCAGTGTCCGTCTGCTTGGGAGCAACTCTATGCAAATCACAGTTTTGAAAGCCTAGAGAGTCTGGGCAGTGGCCAATCCTTTGGCGTCTGCTCGGATGTTAAAGAAGGCGAGATTATTAACTATATGGCTGCCTATGATGTGACGGATAAAGTCAAAGCAGAAGAACTAGGACTCTCGATCAAAGAAATCTCCGAAGCTGAATATGCCATCGTACCAGTCAAAGGCACTATACCGACCAGCATCCACCATGCTTGGAAATATGTCTTGGAAGTCTTTTTCCCAGAAACTGGTTATCGCCACTCAGGAGCCCCAGACTTTGAAGTTTATTCCGAAGGTGACATGTCGTCGCCAGACTACCAAATGGAACTCTGGATACCAGTGATCAAGGACTAGATCATTTTCTGATTTTTTATAAAGATGCAAACCTAACTCTGTAGAAGATATCTTCTACAGAGTTTTTTATTGTGGACATTCATGTCCATAAAGCAACCATACCCTATTTTTTGTTTGGATTTTATGGGGTATGAGTAACGTTATCTCGGTATAATAGTTCCATAGAAGATAAGGAGGCATGAATATGCAGATGTATTTTGGAGATGTGTCACTTTGCTATAGCTATTCATTGGCAATGGCACTCGACGCCTATGGTTATGACTTTAAAGCAGAGTTTTTAGAGGCAATTATGGTGATGGGAAATGGCGCTAGTATCGTGAAGGAAGATGAGCAGCACCCTCTAGTATTCTTTGATAATGGAATGCCAGATCTTTCCATCTCCCATTCCTTAAAAATACTTGGATTTGACTATGAGGATTTCTATGTAAAAGATGGAGCAGAAGTAGATTTGGAAGAGATTAAAGCAAAGTTGGAATCGTTTCTGTCTAATGGACCTGTCGTACTGGGACCTCTTGATAAGGGCCATCTGACCTACAATCCCAATCACACAATCCTTTATAGTGTGGATCACTTCGTAACCGTGTATGGCATTGATGGGCAGTATCTCTATTTGCATGATCCAGCTGGTTTTGCCTGTATGAAGGTTGCTTTTAATGACATCTTAGAAGCTTGGAAGGCGGAAGCTATTGACTATAAGCGTGGAGCATACTCCATGTGGGGAAATTTTAGGAAGGTCAAGAGTCCTAGTCAGACTGAAATCTATCAGGAAACGGCGAGGATTATGAGGGACAGATATCTGGATGGACAAAGTAATGTCTTGGAATGTTATGCAAAAGCAGTTGCTGAACATGGCTTAAATACCGAGCAAAAACAATTGCATCAGTATTTCAGCTTTAAACTTGCTGCTGTTCGAAATCTCTATCTCAGTAAATTCTTAAAGGACCATGATCCCGAAGGTGCAGGATTAAAAGAGAAATTAGCTACTTTATTTGGCCAAGCCCATCTTTCATGTTTAAAAGAAGATTACCAAGAACTAGCCCACTTGCTCTATCAGATAGCTAAAGTGGATGGACGCTTTAGAGATTTATATGTAAAGTAGTGACTATAAGCATAAAATAACTAGTCAGTAAAAGCAGTTTTTCGTAAAGAACTGCTTTTTGATTATGGTATAATGAAGTGAGGAAATAGCATATCCAACTAAAAAATGAAGGGAGAACTCCTATGCCTAGACCAAGAACGAAAGAGGAATTAGTGTTAGCCTCTAAGGAAAACTATGAAAAGCTCAATCACTTTATATCTAAATTAAGTGAAGAGGAATTACAGACTCCTTTTGATTTTTCAAAAGACCAAAAGAAAAAAGAAGCTCACTGGAAAAGAGATAAAAATCTAAGAGATGTTCTGATCCATCTCTATGAATGGCATCAGTTACTTTTGACCTGGGTACACGCTAATCAAAAGGGTCATGAAAGACCTTTTCTCCCTGAACCTTATAATTGGAAAACTTATGGGGAAATGAATGTCGCTTTTTGGAAGAAGCACCAGAGAACGTCCTTAGAAGAAGCGACCAAACTCCTCAATCAATCGCATAAAGAGGTTTTAGAGTTGATGGAAGGCTTCAGCAATGACGAATTGTTCACAAAAGGTGTCTATAAGTGGACGGGAGGAACAAGTCTAGGCTCCTACTTTGTGAGTGCCACTTCCAGTCACTATGATTGGGCTCTGAAAAAACTCAAAGCTCATCAGAAAAATTGTAAGAAACGTTAATTGAAGAGTTTATGAAGGTTGGAAAAGCTTCTTCTAAGCTTCGAATAGCTTAGTTCTCGTGATTTTTGAGCTCTTCTAGCTTTAGAATCCTTCAAAAATTAAAATTTAAGGCTATCATAGACTTAGAATAGCCCTAAAACATTTATATCAGTGTAATTCTAAACTTAGAATTGCATTGATATTAAAGGGATTGAGCTGTTCGATACTTAGAATAGCTTGATTCTGAGAAATGTTGACTAGAAAATGATTCGAATGGCTTTTTTCTGATATAGGGTGATAGTTAGGTGGGTGAGATGATGAACATACAAAAAGAGAAAGTTAGAAAAGAGTTGGTGTCCCTCTGTTTGGGAGAACTTGCAGCCATCCTATCCTTTTGGTTGTGTTTTTTTCTTTTGAAAAATCGACTTGGTGATTGGAAGAGTCTGATCTCCATTCTCTATCCTTTGTCTTTACTGACATTTATTTTGCTTCAAGGTTCAATCTATTGGGCAATTTTGATTAGAAGACTCTCGAAACCTCAGTTCGGAAGCGCTAGTGTCCCCAAACTATATGGTGGTTTCAGAATACTAGACCTTGTTTTACTTATTTCAGGCTTTCCTTTTATAGTCTGGAACACCCAGAGTTTCCAAGTGGCTATCTTAGCTACACTGATACAACTTTTTGCCCTAATCGAATGGGTCAATTATTACCTCCTACGCTTATCCTATAGTCTGAATCCTCTTTTTTTATGGAAACGAATTATTAAGGGAAAACTTGAAAAGAGTAGAATAGCTAAGGAGTTGGGGTAGGGGCGTCTATCATTGTTTTGATTTCAAATATAGCAGAAAAGTTTTATGTAAGTATTTAGAGGAGAAAAAGGTAGATGAAAAAATTTTTAAAAATCCTATTCATAACTGTATTGGTTTTTCTAACTTTGTTTGGTCTATATCGTGTCTACCAAAAGAATTATTATAAAGGAGTGTATGAATCTTTAAGTAATGCCTTTCTAGAGATGAACTATGCAGAGATAAATAGTGGTGTTTTACCTGGACTCGCTGATTTTAGTAAAGCTGTTGACGGAAGTCAGTCGTTTAGAGAACCAGACTGGATAATTCCCATAGGGCTTGATGCAGGCTTATCTGAAAATGAAAGTTTGGAAGTGATTGTAGGTTTTGAAGAAACTTTTATTATTGAATACCAGCAACTATTATCTGATGGGAGATATCTTTATATAAAATATGACTACCATGATAAGAAACTCAACCAATCAGTCGAAATCTCAGATTCTAAATGGTCGGTAGCGTACTATTTAGCTGGATATAATATAAGAAATAAGGATGAGGGAAAACTAGATTTGGAGGCATATAAAGAATTATCACGTCAGTCGAAAACAGGGGATTCGATACCTAATTTTTACCTAACAAATCCCAACGAAGTACTAGAGTATTTAAAACCTCATGGGATTGATGAAGCTTGGATTAACGAAAAATCCCACTTCATGCTCTATGATGTCGTTCTAGGACGCTGGTTTAAAAATGGTAGTCAACGTTACTCAGTTGATAATCTTGGGGATGTAGAGATTGTGTCATTGAAATCTATGAAGGACTAGAACTAAGTATGAATAGAGAGATCTTTATAAATAGTAAATGTATGTTATAATATAGGAAATGAACTTGGGGGATTTTTTATGAATTTATTGAATATTTTTTCTGAACTTGATTATAAAGCCATTATCGAGGGGAGTTTGACTAATTTAATTCCAACAATCATAGCAGGAGGATTTACACTATTTGTAATTGATAAAATGACAAACTATATCCGTATTTCAAAAAAAATGGAATCCTATGGTTTTAAGGGTACAGCTTCAAAGAAGGGATTTTCTAAAACGGATATAAAGAAGATGTGTAAAGAAACTGAGAGATTAGATATTATCTTTGTATCAGGTTATGGTTTTTTTAGTGCTAATAAGACACCTCTAAAAAAAGCTATGGATAAAGGTATGAAAATTCGCTTTTTATGTGCTCAAGTAGACAATAATTTCTTAACAGATATTGAAAATTTAGAAGTAGAGCAAAGAAATCGTAAATCTGGAACAAAGATTAGTGAAGAGATTTGTGAAATAGTCAACGAGTATGAATCATACATTTTAGATAATAAAGTGGTAGAGCAATATTTAAATAAGATTAAGCAACTAGAACGACTAGACATTGAACAAGGCTATTTAGAAAATGGCAAAGATATAAAAAACGAAATTGCAAAATTATGTAAACAACTTGAGTATTATAAATGTGAAAAAAAGATGGAAATTCGCTATTACTCAACTGAGTATCGTTTACCGTTTATTTTATCTCAAAGTAAACCTTCAAAGGGTAAAATAACAACGAAAGTATGGTTGAATATCACTCTTCCTCCATATAAGTCTGTTGAAAATTTTATGTTAACTGGTGAGAGGGTTGATGATATTAACAAAGATGAGGGTGATTTTAACTTTATTGAAATGATGGAAGAACACTTTGAAAGTATCTGGAATAAGGCTTCTCGAACATTAGGTGAAAATGAGATAAATAAAGAATCTCAGTACAAAGCTTGGGAACAGTTATTGAAATCTTCATCAGAACGAATGATAAAATCAAGACAAACTGGCAACGGTTTATTAATTGAAGTCGCAGCCCAGCACCCATTAGATGAAGGGAAATATCCAAATGAAGAATTTTCAAAACGTTTGGATAAAGCAATAGAGTTATATAATAGATTAAATCAATCGGGAGAAAGTGTATTTATATATGTTCCAGGAAGTGTTCATAAAAATAATGAAGTAGCAGATGAACTTTCTCTTAGCGGTGCTGGAAAACAATATTTAGTAGAAAAAGGGATAAGTAGTGCGGTAATATATAGTGATGAGATGAATGTAAAATATAAAGGAGATCAGGGAGTTTATAATTCTACTGATGAGTGTTATGTTGCAACACAGATTTTCGAAGAAATGAAATTTAAACAAATTTATTGTGTATGTTCACCAGCTCAACTTTTAAGAAAAGCTTTTAGTTATATTAAGTTTGGTACTTTACCTTTTTTTGAAGTTGCAAATGCTGAAACATTACATCATAGTTATGTTAATGAATATTTTAAAATGATTCCTTTACTCTTGTCAGATGATAAAGCCTTACAATTGGATTCTGAATTAGGAGAAGAGATTCGCAAATACAGAAAACCAATGAAATAAAAGATAAATAATCTGGAGGAATTTTTAAGATTCGATTTATCTTTAATTGAAGCAAGTTATAAACTAACTTGTTTTTTACTAGGTTCTTTTATTCATTATAAAGACTATTTTTATTTCTTAATATAAATCTAAAATTGAAAAGTTAATTGAAAATTTATTAAAAATAAGATTTATAGGATAAATTTTGTGAGTAATAGAAAAGCCTTACATATAGAAATTTTTCCCACAAAATATGGAACAGATTTGTTTTGGCTATCAAAGATAGTGTACATATAGGATTTTATGATTTAAAGTCAGAAAGAGAAGTCGCTATTATGGAGGAAATTAATAATGAATACAAATCTAATAGCTTTAAGAAGAAAAGAACGTTATGAAAGTTTAAATTTAGAAATTCAGAAGGAGTTAGATAACTTTTATGACACAAAGGCAGCTACTCATCAACTAAAAGTGATTAAAAAAAGTAGGTCAATTCCAAAAGTGGGAGATGTATTTCTTGTGTCTCCTAGGGAGGGAATCTACTTTTATGGTAAAGTGCTGGTTTCTAATATAGTTAGAAAAGTTCGGGATTCTTTTGTGGAAGGGAAACATGTTGTATTTATCTTTAAAGGAAATACTCATGAAAAAAATATTGATAAATACAAGCCAGATTATTCTAACTTGTTAATTCCACCTGCTATTGTAGGTGATGAATATTGGAAAAAAGGATATTTCCATACTATCGCTAATATTCCCTTAACAGAGGAAGAGAAAAAGCTGGATTTTGGATTCTATAGTATTCATTTTAAAGGTAACTTTTTCTGTAAAGAGACTGGAGAATTATTGGATAAAGAGCCTAAATTATTAGGGATACATGGAATAACAACCATCAGTGGAATCGGAATGGCAATTGAAAGAGAGTTAATCATAAACCCTTCGTTGTTAGAAGAAAACACAAATTAGAATTATATCTCGCTTAGCATAAAGGTCCCAACAATATTTCTAATAATGTGATGCTTATCCTCCTATCAGGCTCTGTGACTGGCTTGACCAATAATGGACAAGTACAGACACGACAGGTCAGCCCTTTGCTTATAACGATGAAGCTCGTGATGACACTGAACTTGACTATTTACGAGCAAGATATTATGATAGTCAGGGAGGGACTTTCCTAATAGAAGATAGCTACCCAGGCGAGGCGACTGCCCCTCTCAACCGGAACCGCTATAGCTATGTGCAGAACAAACCCGTAACTATACAGTTCCGAGTAGGCTCGGAAAAATTTAATTGCAAGATGGATCTATAGTAAGATATGGACTTGTATACTGGAGCCTGTATTTAAAACGAATGTTTTTGGAAAGGAAGTAAAAATGCATTTAGGTGGCTCAGTGGTTTCTAATCATATTTTAGAAAACAAAGCAGAATTGAAATGGGTATTTCGTGAGGATGCCGTGGATGAGCTAGACAATGGCTGGCGCTTTCTTTCTGAAATAGATACCGAAGAATACTTATCAAATCCTGAAAATATGTCAGTATGCGACTGGAGTACAATTGTTGAAATTGAACCTGCTGTATTATTGATTTACGACATGCCTATCGGAACAGAACTTACACTTATTTACGAAAGTGAGCAGAGGTATTTTATAGATACAAATACTGGAAGAAAAATTGAACTCGAAGACAGTAGCAGCAACTAAATAAGAAAGGAGATGAAAGTGACGATAGAAACAGAATTGAAAAGAATTAGTAAAAGTCTATCTTTAATAAATGACAACCAAACCTTTAACAAGATATCTTCTACTAATTTAGAGAATATAGATGATATTTTAAATGATTATTTACCTCTTCATTTAGAATGGATAGAGAAGGGAAATTCTTGGATTGTTGAGTCATTGAGCGAGAATCATCAATTAGATAGACAAGCATTTTCTCAGTTACTTGTAGGTGTTAGAAACTTATATCTTGATTTAGAAGAACTTCAAGATTTGCTTATTGAAGTATCGAATGAAATAGATGGAAAGTAGATGTTTAATTTTATAAAAAGGAATAGTGGAGTTGAGTATGAAATTAGATATGGAAACTAAAAATGAAGAATGGGTAGAAGTCTTTAAAGGTTTGATTCCTGTAGATAAGTATAAGTTAAAAGTCTTGTTGACAAACTTGTCAGATGGTCAAGAAATTAGGCTGATTGGAGAACAGAATCGTTTTAAATTATCATGTTTTTGCTATGATGAAGCACGAGTCTTTAGCAGGGAATTGTATTTATCTGCAATTCTAGATAAAGAGATGTTTACAAAATTTGAAAAAAATAATTTTCAAAATGTCATTTACGAAGTCAAGAATAGTCAATTAGTGAGAAAACTGGAATACACATCATATTATGATCTAGGAACTTTGCATTCACGACATTATATAATCATAACTCAAGATAGTGTAGTGGAGATTCTTGTTTCTGCAAATTTGAAATTAGATATCAGCCAATACTAGAAAATTTGCTAATTAAACATGTACACCGCTGTAGTACAATTATCGGAAAATAGAACTTGGAGAAATGATATGGAAAAATGGACGGAAATTAAACCGGGCTTCATCCCTTTTGGTGACTATGGTATTGAGATAAAAATAGATGGGGACACTCTAATTGCCTACTTGGAAGATTCAGAAAAATTTAAATTTACCTTTACAAAAGTTTGGGCTTTCCGTTCAGTCTACGAAAGTTTAGAATTAATAGATAGTTACTGGGAGCAAGGATTGGCAGAGAACAGACCACTTTATCTGACCAACTATATCTATGAAGTCGAGAATGCAGAATTTGGTGACTTGGTCGCTTCTGCAAATATAGCTAATAAAAAGCTCCATCACTACAAATTAATGTCGACGCATTTTTTAGTGGACGTTGTATCCGAAAACGATGTAAAAGTGGAGAAAGTATAAAAATAAGGTGAATAAGTCCTTTAAGTCAATTCAGATTATGATAACTACCTGTTTCATTTATGCTATAATGTTCTTAATGAACTTTCAGAAAGGAATCTAAATGCCCTACAAATTTCTACTCTTCGACCTTGATCACACCTTGCTGGATTTTGATGCTGCTGAGGATGTGGCTCTGACGCAACTTCTAAAAGAAGAAGGAGTTGCGGATATTCAAGCCTATAAAGACTATTACGTTCCTATGAACAAGGCTCTCTGGAAGGACTTGGAACAAAAGAAAATCAGTAAACAAGAACTGGTTAATACGCGCTTTTCTCGTTTATTTGCCTATTTCGGACAGGAAAAAGACGGTACGTTACTTGCCCAGCGTTACCAATTTTACTTAGCCCAACAGGGACAAACTTTTTCAGGTGCTCATGAACTCTTGGACAGCCTCATCGAACGTGATTATGACTTGTATGCTGCGACAAATGGGATTACTGCCATTCAGACAGGACGTTTGGCTCAATCAGGTCTGGCTCCCTATTTCAACCAAGTCTTTATCTCTGAACAGTTGCAAACACAAAAACCTGATGCACTATTCTATGAAAAAATCGGTCAACAGATTGCAGATTTCAGCAAAGAAAAGACGGTTATGATTGGAGATTCCCTAACCGCCGACATTCAAGGTGGCAATAATGCTGGCATTGATCCTATCTGGTACAATCCCCATCATCTGGAAAATCACACACAAGCCCAGCCGACTTATGAAGTTCATTCTTACCAAGACTTGCTGGATTGTTTAGATAAACTGTAAAAAGTGGTTTAGATAGCCACTTTTTGCTATAATAGAGGCAGTAAAAACGAAGGAGTTGGCGATGCAACACTCATCTTGGCATGCTTTGATTAAGGAGCAATTACCTGAAGGTTATTTCGGTAAAATCAATCAATTTATGGACCAGGTCTATGCCCAGGGAACTGTTTATCCACCTAAGGAAAAGGTTTTTCAGGCTCTCTTGACTACTCCTCTGGAAGAGGTTAAGGTGGTGATTCTAGGGCAGGATCCCTATCATGGGCCAGGTCAGGCGCAGGGCTTGAGTTTTTCCGTACCCGATGCTATTCCAGCGCCGCCATCCTTGCAAAATATCTTGAAAGAATTGTCAGATGATCTTGGCGTTAAGAAATCTCATGATTTGACGGCTTGGGCTGAGCAAGGAGTCTTACTTCTCAATGCTTGCTTGACGGTTCCTGCTGGTCAAGCCAATGGTCATGCTGGGCAGATATGGGAGCCCTTTACAGATGCTGTGATTCAGGTGGTCAATAATCTGGATAGACCAGTGGTCTTTGTACTCTGGGGCGCTTATGCACGCAAGAAGAAGGCCTTGGTTACCAATCCTCACCACTTGATTATCGAATCAGCCCATCCTAGTCCTTTATCGGTTTATAGAGGATTTTGGGGCTCTAAGCCTTTTTCCAAGGCCAATGCATTCTTAAAAGAGACAGGACAAGAGCCAATCGATTGGCTTAGATAAGGAGAAAATATGCCTCAGTTAGCGACGATTTGCTACATTGATAACGGAAAAGAACTGCTCATGCTGCATCGCAATAAGAAGCCCAATGATGTCCATGAAGGAAAATGGATTGGTGTGGGTGGTAAGCTGGAGCGAGGGGAGACTCCTCAGGAATGCGCTGCGCGTGAAATTCTCGAAGAGACAGGCCTGAAAGCCAAGCCAGTTCTAAAAGGCATTATCACTTTCCCTGAATTTACGCCAGATTTAGACTGGTACACCTATGTTTTTAAGGTGACGGAGTTTGAGGGTGACTTGATTGACTGCAATGAGGGAACATTAGAATGGGTTCCCTATGGCGAGGTCTTGAGCAAGCCAACTTGGGAAGGTGACCACACCTTTGTTGAATGGCTTTTAGAGGATAGACCCTTCTTTTCAGCTAAGTTTGTTTATGATGGGGATAAATTGTTGGATACCCAAGTTGATTTCTATGAATAAAGGAGAAAGCAGATGCTACTAATCAAAAATGGTCGTGTAATGGATCCCAAGTCTGGTTTGGATCAAATGTGTGATGTTTTAGTCCAAGATGGAAAAATTGTCAAAATTGCTCCTGAAATCAAGGAAGAAGGAGCAGAGGTGCTTGATGCTACTGGGCTTGTGGTTGCGCCTGGACTAGTTGATATTCATGTTCATTTCCGTGAACCTGGTCAGACTCACAAGGAAGATATACATACTGGTGCCCTAGCGGCTGCTGCAGGTGGTTTTACAACTGTTGTCATGATGGCTAATACTAGTCCAACCATTTCGGATGTAGAAACCCTGAAAGAAGTTCTCCAGTCTGCTGCCAAGGAAAAAATCAATGTCAAGACGGTTGCGACTATTACCAAGAACTTTAATGGCCAAGACTTGACAGACTTTAAGGCGCTTTTAGAAGCTGGAGCCGTTGGTTTTTCAGATGATGGAATTCCGCTTGAAAGCAGCAAGGTTCTCAAAGAAGCCTTGGAAACTGCTAAAAAACTTGGCACCTTTGTTTGTCTGCACGAGGAAGATCCCGGATTGAACGGTATTCTTGGCTTTAATGAAAACATCGCTAAAGACCACTTCAAGATCTGTGGAGCGACTGGGGTGGCTGAGTACGCTATGATTGCGCGTGATGTCATGATTGCCTATGCAACCAAGGCCCATGTTCACATCCAGCATTTGTCTAAGGAAGAAAG
The DNA here is from genome assembly GCF_002096615.1 of Streptococcus oralis subsp. dentisani. GTDB lineage: Bacteria > Bacillota > Bacilli > Lactobacillales > Streptococcaceae > Streptococcus > Streptococcus oralis_U. Next base: position 454,849 of record NZ_NCUX01000033.1, on the reverse strand, counting down.
TGTCAAGGTAGTGGAATTCGCTCAAGGTTTGGGTGCGCAGGTCACAGCAGAAGTAGCGCCACAACATTTCTCTAAGACAGAAGCTCTTCTTTTAACTCAAGGAAGCAATGCCAAGATGAATCCGCCGCTTCGTTTGGAATCAGACCGTCGTGCTGTTATCGAAGGCCTCAAGTCAGGTGTTATCACAGTTATCGCGACAGATCACGCGCCTCACCATGCAGATGAGAAAAATGTTGAGGATATCACCAAAGCGCCATCTGGTATGACTGGTTTGGAAACCTCTCTATCTCTCGGCTTGACTTATTTGGTGGAAGCTGGTGAGCTAAGCTTAATGGAATTGCTAGAAAAAATGACTGTCAATCCAGCCGAACTTTACAACTTTGAAGCAGGCTACTTAGCTGAAAATGGTCCAGCAGATATCACTATCTTTGACGCTAAGGCTGACCGTACAGTTGGTCCAGACTTTGCTTCAAAATCAGCTAATTCTCCATTTATTGGCGAAACCTTAAAAGGGCAGGTCAAATATACTATCTGTAAGGGACAAATCGTCTATCAAAACTAGATGGGACTCTGCTCTATAAACTATAAGAATAGAGAGCGTTTATGTATCCAACCCATCAATTTAAAGATAAGTTTGTCTTATTTCTTAAGATATTTTTCCCTATCCTGATTTATCAGTTTGCCAATTATTCTGCCTCTTTTGTGGATACAACCATGACGGGACAGTACAATACCATGGACTTGGCGGGGGTGTCAACCGCAACGAGTCTCTGGAATCCTTTCTTTACCTTTTTAACAGGGATTGTTTCGGCCATGGTGCCCATCATCGGCCATCATCTAGGAAGAGGCAAAAAGGAAGAAGTAGCATCTGACTTTTACCAATTTATCTACTTGGCTTTCGGACTGTCCTTGGTCTTGCTTGGCATGGTAATATTCTTAGCACCGCCTGTCTTAAACCATATCGGGCTAGAAGCTCAAGTGGCGGCGGTTGCAGTTTCCTATCTTTGGTACCTTTCTATCGGGATTATTCCTTTGTTACTGTTCAGTGTCATTCGGTCATTGTTAGATTCTCTTGGTTTGACCAAGCTATCTATGTACCTCATGCTTTTACTGCTACCTTTAAATTGTGGATTTAACTATTTATTGATCTACGGAGCCTTTGGGTTTCCAGAGTTAGGTGGAGCAGGAGCAGGGCTGGGAACCTCACTTGCCTATTGGTGCCTACTAGGAATTTCTATTATCATCTTGATTAAGCAGAAAAATCTAAAAGAATTTCATTTAGAACGACTCGCCCCTCTGAAATTAGAGAGAATTATAGAGGGAATTTGCTTGGGCTTACCAATTGGTGGAACTGTTTTTGCTGAAGTCATCATTTTTTCAGTCGTTGGTTTGATTATGGCTAAGTTTTCGTCTATGATTATTGCCAGCCACCAGTCAGCCATGAACTTTTCGACGCTCATGTATGCTTTTCCCATGAGTATTTCTTCTGCCATGGCCATCGTTGTTTCTTATGAGGTGGGGGCTAAGCGTTTTGATGATGCCAAGACCTATATCAAACTTGGACGTTGTGTAGCACTGATATTTGCAGGCTTTACATTGAGCTTTCTCTATATTTTGAGAGATGTCGTAGCCGGTTTATATGGAAATAATCCTGATTTCATTGATCTAACATCTACCTTCCTAACTTATAGTCTTTTTTTCCAGTTAGCTGACACCGTTGCAGCTCCCTTACAAGGAATACTGAGAGGTTATAAGGATACGGTTGTTCCCTTCTATCTAGGAGTAATTGCTTACTGGGCTGTGTCCATTCCACTAGGCTTATTCCTAGATCATGTAACAACCTTGGGAGCCTATTCTTACTGGATTGGTCTAATAGCGAGTTTGGTCGTTAGTGCTATCCTCTATCAATGGCGTTTGCAAAAAATTATGAAAAGATTTGAAGTTTCCAATGTCAAATAAACTTTGTGAAAAAATGTTTTAATTTATAGAAAATCCCGATAAACTGGGGTTTTCTTTTTGTATTTTGTGAAAGAATCTAAGCATATATTTTGACAGTGCTTTCATAATGCGATAGAATGAGGACATAAAACTTTAAACCTAGAAAGGCGAGATTATGTCAACTTTAGATAGAAATCTCTTGCTAGAGATGTTCCGTAAGATGGAAGAAATCCGTCGCATGGACTTAAAAATTGCTCAGTTAGTGAAAAAGGGAAAAGTCCCTGGGATGACTCACTTTTCTGTTGGAGAGGAAGCTGCTAACGTTGGAGCGATGTTGGCTCTTAATCCAGATGATCTGATTACCTCAAATCACCGTGGTCATGGACAGGCTATCGCCAAAGGGATTGACCTCAACGGAATGATGGCAGAAATCCTTGGTAAATACACTGGAACCTGTAAAGGAAAAGGTGGTTCTATGCATATCGCCGACCTGGATGCTGGTAACCTTGGTGCCAATGGTATCGTAGGTGGTGGTATGGGAATCGCTGTCGGTGCAGCCCTCAGTCAGCAAATGCAAAACACTGGAAAAATCGTCGTTTGCTTCTTTGGAGATGGTGCGACCAACGAAGGTGTTTTCCACGAAGCAGTGAACATGGCTTCTATTTGGAAACTCCCAGTTATTTTCTACTGTATTAATAATGGTTATGGAATCTCTGCGGATATCAAGAAAATGACCAATGTAGAGCATATTCATCAACGTAGTGCTGCTTACGGAATCCCTGGAATGTTTATCGAAGATGGAAACAATGTCATCGATGTCTATGAAGGATTTAAGAAAGCAGTAGACCATGTTCGCGGAGGAAATGGACCAGTCTTGATTGAAAGTGTAACTTATCGCTGGCTTGGTCACTCATCATCTGATCCTGGTAAATATCGTACCCGTGAAGAAGTGGAATTGTGGAAACAAAAAGACCCAATCGAAAACCTTCGTAACTACCTCGTTGAGAACAACATTGCAAGTGCAGAAGAATTGGAAGAAATTCAAGCACAAGTCAAGGAAGCAGTAGAAGCTTCTGTTAAATTTGCAGAAGAAAGCCCATTCCCACCGCTTGAATCAGCATTTGAAGATATTTACGCAGACTAAGGAGAAAGAGATAAAAATGGAAACAAAAACAATGTCGTTCCGTGACACCATTATCCTTGCTATGTCTGAGGAAATGCGTCGCGATGAAAATGTGTTCTTGATGGGAGAAGACGTTGGTGTCTTCGGAGGGGACTTCGGAACTTCTGTTGGAATGCTTGAAGAATTTGGTCCAGAACGTGTTCGTGACTGTCCTATTTCTGAAGCTGCTATCTCTGGAGCAGCAGCAGGAGCAGCCATGACAGGACTTCGTCCAATTGTCGATATGACCTTTATGGACTTCTCGGTTATTGCCATGGACAATATCGTGAACCAAGCTGCTAAAACACGTTATATGTTTGGTGGGAAAGGTCAGGTTCCAATGACTGTCCGATGTGCAGCTGGTAACGGAGTTGGTTCTGCAGCTCAGCACTCTCAGTCTCTAGAGTCTTGGTTTACACACATTCCTGGTCTCAAGGTTGTAGCTCCAGGTACACCTGCGGATATGAAAGGACTGCTCAAGTCTTCTATCCGTGATAACAACCCTGTTATCATCCTTGAATACAAGTCAGAATTTAACCAAAAAGGGGAAGTGCCAGTTGATCCAGACTACACAATCCCACTTGGAGTTGGTGAAATCAAACGTGAAGGTGCAGATGTAACAGTCATTACTTATGGAAAAATGCTTCGCCGTGTGGTTCAAGCTGCTGAAGAATTGGCAGAAGAGGGGATTTCAGTTGAAATTGTGGATCCACGTACCCTTGTTCCACTTGATAAGGATATCATCATTAACTCAGTGAAGAAGACTGGTAAGGTGGTTCTTGTCAACGATGCTCACAAAACAAGTGGCTATATCGGAGAGATTTCAGCAATTATTTCAGAATCAGAAGCATTTGACTATCTAGATGCACCAATCCGCCGTTGCGCCGGAGAAGATGTGCCAATGCCTTACGCACAAAACCTAGAGAATGCAATGATTCCAACAGTTGAAAGCATCAAAGATGCCATCCGTAAAACCTATAACAAAGAATAAAAGTGCATAAGATAAATTATGTAAAGAACGTAGTTTTTAACTTTAGCAACCTGAGATACGTGTTGTATCCAAGTTGTATGTAAAGTTGCGACAGTTTTTTGACGAATCGATAATATTCGGCAAAAAACACTTAGTAAGTCTACTAGGTTGGTCGCTATATAGCGGCAACCGTAGTAATTTGAGACACATTCCGTGTCCAAGTTACTTGTAGAGTTGAACACGGGCTAAAGTCTGTGTGAAAAAGATAAACTTTCCTAGAAACTAAAGTTTCTTCGTCAAGTTTCCTATTTTCACTTTGACTTTTAACGCCCTTAGTATCATAATTAGAATTGGAGAGGTCATGGCTGATGACAAGCTAAGAGCGACTCCTGCGGCTAGAAAGTTAGCGGATGATCTAGGTATCAACCTCTACGACGTTTCTGGCTCAGGTGCAAACGGTCGTGTCCACAAAGAAGACGTGGAAACTTATAAAGACACAAACGTGGTTCGCATTTCGCCACTTGCAAAACGAATTGCCCTCGAACATAACATTGCTTGGCAGGAAATCCAAGGAACTGGACATCGTGGCAAGATTATGAAGAAGGACGTTTTGGCCTTCCTTCCTGAAAATATCGAAAACGATACCATCAAGTCTCCTGCTCAGATCGAAAAAGTGGAAGAAGTTCCTGATAATGTTACACCTTATGGTGAGATTGAGCGCATTCCAATGACACCAATGCGTAAAGTTATCGCCCAACGTATGGTTGAATCCTACCTAACTGCGCCAACCTTCACTCTCAACTATGAAGTTGATATGACTGAAATGCTGGCTCTCCGTAAGAAGGTTCTTGATCCGATTATGGAAGCGACTGGTAAGAAGACTACTGTAACAGACCTTCTTTCACTCGCTGTTGTGAAAACATTGATGAAACACCCATACATCAACGCTTCATTGACAGAAGATGGCAAGACCATTATCACTCATAACTATGTCAACCTTGCGATGGCAGTTGGTATGGATAATGGATTGATGACACCTGTTGTCTATAATGCTGAAAAAATGAGCTTGTCAGAGTTGGTTGTAGCCTTCAAGGATGTGATTGGGCGTACCTTGGATGGTAAATTGGCTCCAAGCGAACTGCAAAATTCAACCTTCACAATCAGTAACTTGGGAATGTTTGGTGTTCAGTCCTTTGGTCCGATTATTAACCAACCAAACTCAGCAATCCTCGGGGTTAGTTCAACAGTTGAGAAACCTGTTGTCGTCAATGGTGAGATTGTCATTCGCCCTATCATGAGCCTAGGGTTAACCATTGACCACCGTGTCGTAGATGGTATGGCTGGTGCTAAGTTTATGAAAGACTTGAAAGCCTTGATTGAGAACCCAATCTCAATGTTGGTTTAAGTCAGCTATTGTTATTTTAGAGTTTTAGATAAAGGAAGTAAGACATGGCCTTAGAAGTAATTATGCCAAAAGCCGGCGTGGATATGACAGAAGGACAAATCGTCCAATGGAATAAAAAAGTCGGTGAATTTGTAAAAGAAGGAGAAATCCTTTTGGAAATCATGACTGACAAAGTCAGCATGGAATTGGAAGCCGAAGAAGATGGATACTTGATTGCCATCCTCAAAGGAGATGGTGAAACTGTTCCAGTAACTGAAGTTATCGGTTACCTTGGTGAAGAAGGGGAAAACATCCCAACAGCTGGAGTAGCAGCGCCAGAAGCTAGCCCGGCTCCAGCAGTTAGTGCCTCAAACGACGATGGTAAGAGCGATGATGCCTTTGATATCGTTGTGATTGGTGGTGGTCCTGCTGGATATGTAGCAGCTATTAAAGCTGCTCAACTCGGTGGTAAGGTTGCCCTTGTTGAGAAATCTGAACTCGGTGGAACGTGCTTGAACCGTGGATGTATCCCAACTAAGACCTACCTTCACAACGCTGAAATTATCGAAAACATCGGTCATGCAGCAAATCGTGGTATCGTCATTGAAAATCCAAACTTCACTGTTGATATGGACAAACTTTTAGAAACAAAATCTAAAGTTGTTAATACCTTGGTAGGTGGTGTTGCAGGTCTTCTTCGTAGTTACGGAGTTACTGTTCATAAGGGTGTTGGTACTATTACTAAAGACAAGAATGTCTTGGTAAATGGTTCTGAATTGCTTGAAACCAAGAAAATTATCCTTGCTGGTGGTTCAAAGGTTAGCAAAATTAACGTTCCTGGTATGGAATCTCCACTTGTGATGACCAGTGATGACATTCTTGAAATGAACGAAGTGCCAGAAAGCCTCGTAATCATTGGTGGTGGCGTTGTCGGTATCGAACTCGGCCAAGCCTTCATGACATTTGGTTCAAAAGTGACTGTTATCGAAATGATGGACCGTATCGTTCCAGCTATGGATGCGGAAGTTTCTAAGAATCTTCGCTTGATTCTTGAGCGTAAAGGTATGACCATCTTGACAGGTACAAAATTGCAAAAAATCATCGAAGAAAATGGTCAACTTCGTATCAAGGTTGAAGGAAAAGACGATATCATCGCTAGCAAAGCTCTTCTTTCAATCGGTCGTGTGCCAGACCTTGAAGGAATTGGTGATGTTGAGTTTGAATTGGATCGTGGACGTATCAAGGTCAATGAATACATGGAAACTTCTGTTTCAGGTATCTATGCACCAGGTGACATCAATGGTACCAAGATGTTAGCGCACGCAGCTTTCCGTATGGGTGAAGTTGCTGCTGAAAATGCACTTAAAGGAAACCACGTTGTGGCAAAACTTAACTTGACTCCTGCAGCCATTTACACTCTTCCTGAAGTAGCAGCAGTAGGTCTAACTGAAGAACAAGCACGTGAGAAATACGATGTAGCCATCGGTAAATTCAACTTTGCAGCGAACGGCCGTGCTATTGCATCAGATGCGGCTCAAGGTTTCGTAAAAGTTATCGCTGATAAGAAATACGGAGAAATCCTTGGTGTGCACATCATTGGTCCTGCAGCCGCAGAATTGATTAACGAGGCATCAAGCATTATCGAAATGGAAATCACTGTTGAGGAAATGCTGAAGACCATCCACGGACACCCAACCTACTCTGAAGTGATGTACGAAGCATTTGCGGATGTTTTAGGAATGGCCATCCATTCACCTAAGAAAAAATAATTGAAGATAGATTAGACTGGAAAGGTATTTTCCAGTCTCTATCGTATAAAGGGATATCATGAAATATATTATCAATCATTCAAACGACACTGCCTTTAATATCGCCTTGGAAGAATATGCCTTTAAACACCTTTTGGATGAGGATCAAATCTTCCTTCTTTGGATTAACAAACCATCTATCATTGTCGGACGTCACCAGAACACTATCGAAGAAATCAACCGTGATTATGTTCGAGAAAATGGTATCGAGGTAGTCCGCCGTATCAGTGGTGGTGGAGCTGTTTATCACGATCTAAACAACCTCAACTACACCATCATTTCAAAAGAAGATGAAAACAAGGCCTTTGACTTCAAGAGCTTCTCAACTCCAGTCATCAATACTTTGGCTCAACTTGGTGTTAAAGCTGAATTTACAGGTCGTAATGACTTAGAAATTGACGGTAAGAAATTCTGTGGTAATGCCCAAGCCTATATCAATGGCCGTATTATGCACCATGGTTGCTTGCTCTTTGACGTTGATTTATCAGTCCTTGCTAACGCCCTCAAGGTTTCAAAAGACAAATTCGAATCAAAAGGTGTGAAATCCGTTCGTGCCCGTGTAACCAATATTGTCAATGAATTACATGAAAAAATCACAGTTGAAGAATTCCGTGATTTGCTATTGGAATACATGAAAAAAGAGTACCCAGAGATGACTGAATACGTTTTTTCTGAGCAAGAATTGGCCGAAATCAATCGTATCAAGGATACCAAGTTTGGAACTTGGGATTGGAACTACGGTAAATCACCTGAATTTAACATTCGTCGTGGAACAAAATTCACTAGTGGTAAAGTAGAAGTTTTTGCCAATGTTCTCGAATCAAAAATCCAAGACATCAAGATTTATGGCGACTTCTTTGGTATCGAAGACGTTGCAGCTGTAGAAGATGTCCTCCGAGGCGTTAAATACGAACGCGAAGATGTCCTTAAGGCCTTAGAAACAATTGACATTACACGCTATTTCGCTGGCATTAGCCGAGAAGAAATCGCTGAAGCAGTAGTAGGATAAATCAAACGAAGTTGGTTGCAGAACCAGCTTCGTTTTTTGGTCATCTTATATATAATAATTTGTATTTTTTGGAAAAAGTGATATAATACAGATGTGAAGAGTTGCTCTAGAAAGGAGAAAAAAACGGAAACTATATTTTGAGCAATTCATAATTTTATTGTTAAATAAAGCTTTTAATTTTAATTATGGAAGTTGAGTTGTAGCTTAGCGTGTCCTGTCTTTGCTGATTGGGTATCTGGTGGTAACTGGAGTTACGGAGGATATCATGATTCAGGCAATTGGGGAGCATTCTCAAGTTATTTCCACGACTATCGTTGGCATTGGTCAAGTGTGGCTCGAGCAAGTGACGGCAAATCTAATGTAGGTTATGCTTCTGCTCATTACACATCAAAATCGTTCATAAATACAAGTTTTGATGAATTTGTATACTTTAATTTAGGATAAACTAGAAAGAGTAGAATTATGAAACGTTTATTTATACTTTTTTCGAACCTTTTTATTCTAATCTTTCTGCTTTGGATTGCCTTTATTTCACCAAATACGGTCATCTACCGAAGCCTCCCTGTGGTAGGAGTTCTTAAACAAGAAAGAAATATCACCAATGAGGAGCTTTCGGCCAACTTAGATCAGTTAGCAAGGGAAAGCAATAGTGTAATCGCTCGTCAGATTCAAAAAACGGATTCTAAAGGGCAAGTTAAGTTTTCGTATGATATCTACGGAGAAGGAGCACTTCCTAACGGCATCAAAAAGGAAGAGAAGGAATTCGCTGCAAAGGAAAGTTTGCTTACCAATTACTATATACTATCTGGGAATTTAACCCTTGAAAAATTAGATCAAAAACTCCACAATCTTGGTTTTTCAAAAAGTTTCATGAATAACCCTAATTCCCTGCAAAATTTTCTCGCATTTTTTGGTTCTGGTGCCCAATCTCTAGCCTTGGTTATTTTTATCATCAGCTTTGGTGCATTGGCCATTATTCAAAAAACACTTGAAATGAGAAGTGCAGGGATTCGTTACATTTCTGGAATAAGACGATACCAGCTCTTTGGACATTCTCTCATGGAAGATGGTAAAGAATTGTTTTTAGGATGTATTGGTGGCAGTGTCCTGGGAGCTATTCTGATTTATTATTTACAATTGACCCCTTTTGCCTATTCCCTCATCATTTCAGCTAGTATTATTTACAATACACTTTTATTTATTTTATCTGCTTTTCTATCCTTTTTCTTTGCATTCAGTATTCAGACAGTACACTTGGTCAGCCTTTTAAAGGGGAAAATTCCATTAAAAAGAGTCTTGTTTTTTCTCTTTACATGTCAATTTCTTGCAATCACTGTCATTGGTCTTTCAGTTCATCGTGTCAGCATTTATGGCTCTATCTGGCAGACTTACCAAGAGGGGAAAGTGGCTTGGTCTAAAGAGACGAATTGGGTTCAAATTGGTGTAAATCGGGAGGATTTTTCACAGGGTACAAACAAAGAGACGCAAATTGAGAACAGAGCCAAATGGTCTAAGCTCATCGAGTCTGGCATCGAAAAAGGTGGTCTCTTGGTCTATCATCAGCTCGCACCTTTTGATTCAAAAGGCTTCATGAATGATCCTAGAACGGGTAGAAAGATTTCAATCACAGATTACGATCCTCTTGCCAATACCCTGTATGTCACACCAAATTACCTTGATATCCAAAGGATCTCAGTTTCCCCCGAGGAAAAAGAGCGTTTGAATCACTTGCAAGCTGGAGAGTTTGGACTCTTGCTCCCTGAAAAGTTGAAAGGACAAGAAGAGGAGTTGAAAAAACGCTATGAAGATTATCTGACTCCTAGTGATGAACAAGGAAAGAGTCAGTTGCCTATGAAAGCACGGGTGACCTATCTTCCTAACAACCAAAAACGATTTATCTATAATAATACACCGATGAGCTATCAGCAATTTCTGACAGATCCGATTTTGATTGTTGTTCGACCTACAAGCTTTGGTGGCTACGAAAATCCTTATTTCTCTCATCTTAATTCTTATCTATACTTTGATGGTCTGGAAAAAAGCAAGAAACTAGTAGCTGAGAATGGGCTTGAAAAAAACGTTAGTCAATATGACTATGCAGCAGCTGTCTATCAGCAGATGATGCAATCCATTCAATTGGAGAACCTCATGACCATTGCTGGAGGTGTTTTCGGAATGGCGACCTCCATTCTACTCTTTAACACCATGAATTTTCTCTATTTTGAAGAGTTTAGAAGACCGATCTTTCTGAAGAAAATTGCGGGCATGGACTTTTTGAAAATTCACAAAAGCATGCTCGTATCAGAGATTACCATGCTGCTATTAGGTAGCGTCCTGATTTTCTTTCTCACACAGGAGTGGTGGATTGCTCTCGTCACGCTTTTATTATTTACGACCAATGCATGGCTGATTCTCCTTTACCGCTCGCATAAAGAAGAGCATTTCTTGCCCATTATTCTGAAAGGAGCCTAATATGATTAAAATAGAACATCTGGCAAAATCATTTGGAGAACGGACTGTCTTTCAGGATATCAATTTGCAATTTGCAGCAGGAAAGGTCTATGCCCTAATCGGAAATAGCGGTTGTGGCAAAACAACCCTACTCAATATTCTGGCTAAGCTGGAACCTTATGAAAAGGGAAGCATCAGCTATCGAGGGCAAGAACTTAAGCAAATCAAATCTCATCACTTTTTTAAAAATGAATTAGGCTATCTTTTTCAAAACTTTGGTCTTCTTGAAAACGAGACCATAGCTGCAAATTTAGAACTTGGATTGATTGGTCAAAAATGGACTAAACAAGAGAAGAAGAAGCGAGAAGAAGAAGTCTTAGAAAAGGTGGGATTGAATTATCTCACGCTCGATCAAAAAATCTACGAATTATCAGGCGGAGAAGCACAGCGTGTCGCCTTGGCCAAAGTCATCCTCAAAGATCCTCCTTTGATTTTGGCAGATGAACTGACTGCAGCACTTGATCCAGAAACTTCACAAGAAATTATGAACTTGCTTTTATCATTGAAAAAGCCAGACCGCTTGATAATTCTTGCAACTCATAATCCAGTGATTTGGGAAAAGGCCGATGAAGTGATTCGGTTAAATACTATCTAAGTAAAAATACTCTATGATTAAAAATCGTAGAGTATTTTCTGTGTATCTCATAATTTTAATTATGTAAATCAAAGCTTATCTAGAGCATTCTTTTGTTCATCGTTGACGATATGGGTATAGAGGTCAGTGACTTGTGTACTGGCGTGACCTAGCTGATGGCTGACCAAAACTTGCGATTTAGTAGCATCATAGAGCCTTGTTGCTAAGGTATGGCGTAGTTTATGGGGTGTTACACGCACTTTGAAGTCCTCTGAGTACTTAGCAACCATTTTCTCAACACTAGAAGCATCGATACGATTAGGAACTCCTCGGTAGAGTGTAAGAAAGAGCGCTGTATCTGTCTTTTCTGTCTTATAGCGTTGATTTCGAATGGCGAGATAATTCTCTAGGTATGGCTTGGCAAAGGCAGCGACATTAACTGAGTCACGTTTACCCCCTTTTCGAGTGACATCGATAACCATTATTTTGAGATTGAGGTCTCTTAGATCCAGATTAACAGCCTCAGATAAGCGAACACCTGACGCCAAGAGAAGGGCGATAATGGCCAAATCACGTTCTTTATTTTTATTGAATGACGAGAGAGCGCGATTAGAGAGTTGTTTAGGGTACTCTTGATCGATATAAGTTAGAAAACCTTCTGTTTCATCACCTAAAAAGAGTTTTTGCTTGATGTTTTCAGCTCTGGCAGCAAGGGTTTCTTTCTTTTTCTTGGTTGAAACTTTCTTCATTACATTGCGATAAAAGTAGGGTTCGCCCTGATCATTTTCAACTTCCTCAGTTAGATACTTGTAAAGACTAGAAAGTGCTGATAAGGTCCGATTGATGGTTGTCTGAGAGACACCTTGTTTGGTTGTATTGGCGTTCAGCAAAGGACGTTCTCGTAGATAAAGGATAAAAGATTCCATGTCTTTCTTGGTCAAATGTTCCAGAACGTCTAAGGGAATATCTGAAATAGCCTCAGCATTTGAAATACCAGACTCCAAAACCCAGCTGAAAAACCGATCGTATTCCTTGAGGTATTCGTACAAGGTTGTAAAACTATATGGGACAGCAAGCTTAGATTGGTAGTATTCCAGAACATACCAGGGCATGATTTGTTTTAGTTTGTCGATTCGTTCTAGTAAAATCTCACGTTTCATCTATATTCATTCTCCATAAACTAGTCAGTCTACTAGTAGTATAGCATAGACTTATTTATTTTTCAAGAAAATTATAGTTTTTCGGAAAGAAGTTATAAGTGTTTGATGGATTCTAGAAAAAACAAAGACCTGGTTCCACAATCATAAGAAACAGGTCTTTTGTGTGTATGTAATCCGGCAATATGTTTATATTTCAATTTCTCTAAAATATTGCAATTGCCATTTTTGTGTTGCTCGAGCTGTTGTATTTAAATTTGAGCACCAAGGAGGATAAAATCGCATAGACATTTTTCCATTGCTATCTTTTGTCGACAGAATGTTTTTACGAATAGCCACCTCGTTTGGAATAATGAATAGTCCCCTCTTATCATTATCAATGATAACGATTATAAGTTCATTTCCTAAGTCCTCATTGGTATAAGGAATGTTCTTGTTGTTTTGGTCTTTTTTCCAAAAAACTGTAAAATATCCTTCTTTTTTTGGTGTTCTTTTTGCCAAGCGGCATCTTTTATACCCTTGCTCTTCCTTTATATTGATAAGAATACCTTCGTATTTTTCATTGTATTTTTCTTCAATGAAATCGAAATCACCATAAAAATTATATAGAACATCGAGTATTTTCATTATGATGTATGTCCGTCCTCCTTAGCAAATAACTTTTCCAAAGAATAATACTGTTTTCCAACAAAATCAGCTACCGACTATGCTCATTTTTTATGTATTACCATATAGCAGGATACCAAGATGACTAAGATTTTAAGCAGGTAGGTTTCGTATCGATCAGTGTCTATGGTTAGCTGAGACAAGACGTTAATGATCGAATGTGTCATAACGCAAATCCAGAGATTCTTTGTTTTGATATAAAGAGCTGAGAGTATGAAAGAATTCGTCAGCAATCCAATTAGAAACGGTAGAGTTTGCAGTGTTGCTAGGGAACCATCTATGTAAAAGAACAACAGATGCCAAAGCGCCCAGCTGAAAAAGGTTAGGATTGTTGAGTAAAAATATGGCAACTTTTCTTGTAAAATTGGTTGAAAAACATATCGCCATCCAATCTCTTCTATACCACCAAAGATAATAAATTTGAAGAACATCAAAAATGGGAGATACCAGCCAAATTCTACTATTTTCCCACCAAACATTAGAAAAGAAAAATCAAGGATAATTAGAAAAAAAGATAATAAATAATGTTTATAACTGGTATGAATGTTAAAAAAATCGTTAACGATCTTCTTAAAAGGAATATGAAAATAGTGATTTGCAACAATTATTCCCCAAAGAGCTGAGGAAATCCCACCAACAATGATTCCTAAAATAGTTAATAGATTGGAATGAACAGAAAAATGACTCAAGAGAAAGAAAAGGAGACAAGCTGATATTATTTGGCTAAAAGTGCCCAGCCAAAATACCGTAATTGCCTTATTTCTTTTCATAAAGAACCCTTTCAATAATATTTTACGTAAAATAAATTATGTAAACACCACCTATAGCAACAAATCTTTGACTTTTCCAATTTCACTTTTTGGAATGACCAGATGAATCATATCACCCAGATACATTCTGGTTGATCCGTTAACTGTTTGGCTCTTGCCATTATGGACTTGTGTGGTGATGAGTACGTTATGTGGCAAGTTGAGCTCATGAACCTGTTTTCCAGCGATTTTATCTGATACAGGGATTTCAATAAGAGTAACTTCTCCTTCGTCTGTCGCTTCTTCTGGTAGCATTTTTTCTAGCATGGCCTCATAGACTGGAGCACCCTTGAGTAGATCCATGACGATGTAAGCTACCAAGGTCACTAAGCCAAGTGGCATGAGGTTGCGAATGTCCCCTACCATCTCAGTAACAAGAATCATAGCGGTTAAGGGAGCCTTGGATATTGCCCCAAAGTAGCCACTCATTCCTAAAATGACAAATATAGGAAACTGCTCTTGACTGACAAGCCCAAGATTGACACAAATGACACCGACTAGGGCACCAAGCAAGGAACCAAGCGCCAGAATGGGAAGGAAGATTCCTCCTGGGAGACCACTTCCATAGCTAATCATGCTCCAAACAAAGCGAATCAAAAAGTAAGCTAATAGAACTTGGAAACTAAAATCTTGCTCAGTTAAAGAAAGAACGACCTGATTTCCACCACCGAGAATTTGTGGTAAGAAGATGCCGACTGGTATGATAAGGATAAAAGCCAAGATTGGATAATAAGCTCTATCCAAATGGATTTTTTGACCAAGCCAATCATACACTCGACCAACATTGAGTACAGCTTTCTCATAGAGAAAACCAGAGAGTCCGAGAAAAACTCCCATAAGGAGGTAAATCCAATACTGGTCTAGGGTCATGAGAGGAATATTGTCTGGCATATCCAGTACGGGTGTTAGGCCAAATATGAGTAGTGAGACAAAGTTTGCTACGAGACTGGCTGCTAGAGTTGAGACCCAGAAAAAGCGTGAAAAATGGTGATAGACTTCTTCTACAACAAAGAGGAGACCTGCGATTGGTGCATTAAAGGCAGCGGCTAAACCTGCAGCAGCTCCACTGGCAATCAGGGAACGTTCTTCAACTGGGCTAGATTTTAGCCACTTGGCAATACCTTTACCACCAACAGCTCCAAGTTGAATGCTTGGCCCTTCTCGTCCTAACATAAGTCCACTGGCAATAGCAAGAATCCCTAGGACATATTTTTTCCAGAGGACACTCCACCAGTTAAGAGCCATGAGTCCTTTTAGTTCGGCTTCGACTTGAGGAATTCCTGAACCCTTGATATCTTTTTCTGACCGAGTTAGTTTCGCACTGAGCCAGTAAACGAATACATAAAATAGACCAATGATAAAAAGATTGCGCACTAGGTGCGCTTGATCTTGATAGAGTCCTTGTATCAGGTGGAAGCCCTTTTCGATTAAGAAACGAAAAGATCCGACGATTAGCCCGACGACGAGACCAACAATGATTCCTCGTCCAACTTGGGATAATATGGTGCTTGAGGCAAAGGCAAATTCTTTCTTGGAACTGAGTGTTTCTGACTGTTCCTCCATAATCATTTCCTCTTACTTGTCTTTCTTAGTTGAAACCAGTGTTTTGACTGGTTCAAAACTGGTTCGGTGAATTGGGGTGACACCTAATTTTTCCAGTCCTTCTAGGTGTTTAGCTGTTCCATAGCCTGCATTAGCCGTGAAATCATAGCCAGGAAATTGCTGATCGTATTCTTTCATAATATTATCTCGTGTCACCTTGGCCACTATAGATGCAGCTGCGATAGAAAGGGAGTTAGCATCTCCTTTGATAATGGAGGTTTGTGAAATTGGTAACTCCAGTTTCATGGCATCTATCAAAAGGTGCTCAGGTTGTGGACTGAGCTGGGATATTGCTTCTTTCATGGCTAGTTTGGTCGCCTCGTAGATATTGACTTGGTCAATGATATGATTATCCATGATACCAATACCGATTGCCAAGGCTTGATCTTGAACAGCATGATAAATTTCCAAATGTTTCTTTTTGGGGATCTTCTTGCTATCGTTGAGGGCTTTAATTTTACAATTTTTCGGCAAGATAACGACTGCAGCGACCACAGGACCAGCCAGAGGACCACGGCCGACCTCGTCAACACCTGCTATAAAGGTCAATCCTTGCTTATAGAGTTCTTTTTCATAGGAAAGCATAGATTCCAAACGAAGGTCTTCATCCAGTTCAGCCTGAATGGCTTTTTTACGCTTGCTGATTTCTTTTTGAACTCCAGAACGAGTATCTTTTTCCAGTTCAAGAAAAAGGGGATTGTCTAATTCTTTGACAGTAGCAAGAAGTTCTTTGATTTCTCTAATCGTCGTCATCGATGTCGTCCAATGTATCTAAGGTGTAGTTACCGAGTTTTCCATCACGGACCTCCTTGACGAAGAGGCTGTAAAAGCGGTCGTAGTCGTCTCGGAAACCAAGGGCACGAGTCATATCCATGATGATAACAGGAGCTTCTTCTTCAATTTTCATTTGTTTAAAACGTTCAGCTAGCTTATCAGGATAATGTTCTTTGAAATAATTGAGACCAAAAATGGTCACTTCGTCCATAGGAAGCAACTGGTCTTTGATAGCTCCGGTCAAGGCTAGTTTGAGTGCGACAGCATCATCTTCGAACTTAGGCCAAAGAATCCCTGGTGTGTCTAGGATTTCAAGGTCTTTATTGGTTTTGAGCCATTGTTGCCCCTTGGTAACACCTGGTTTATTGCCGACTACCGCAATCTTTTTCCCAGCCAAACGGTTCATGAGGGTTGATTTACCAGCGTTTGGAATTCCAATAATCATGGTCCGCAAGGTTTCAATCTTGATACCGCGTTCTTTCTGGCGTGCAATCTTATCAGCCATGAGCTTTTTGGCTGCATCAGTCACAACTTTCACAGTAACTTGCTCTTTGGAATTGATGGCCAGTGTTTGAATTCCCTGTGATTCAAAATACTGACGCCATTCTTTTGTCATCGCTGGATCAGCTAGGTCTGCCTTGTTTAAAATCAAGAGTTTGGGTTTATCACCCACAATCTTGTTTAACATAGGATTTTGACTAGATAAAGGTAGACGCGCATCCACCAAAATCGTCACAAAATCAACAAATTTTAAATTCTCCTGAACTTGTCGCCGAGCCTTAGACATGTGGCCCGGAAACCATTGAATAGTAGCCATAATATTTTCCCCTTCCGACTAAAAAAACGTAATAAAACGTTTTCTTTCTCACTATCTATTCTATCATAAATTAGGTGCTTTTGCACAGGCTTTGACTGAAATAAAATCATACTAAAATACATAACTTAATTTATGTATTTTAGTGTTTACTTGACTTAATGTGCTGTTTGGTATATACTTTGTATATACATTTTCGTGGAGGTAGATTGATGAATACAGTAAAGACTCGGAAGGTGGGGAATTCTCTCACTGTGACTATTCCTAAGAATTTGGGTATGACAGAAGGTCAAGAAATGGTTGTCTATAAAGGAATTGATGGAGTCATTGTCTTGGCTCCGAAACTGAAAGATCCTTTTGATGGGATTGCTGATTTAAGAATGACAAATGATTTTGAAGGAGTAATGTCACTTGATAGCGAAATCTGAGTATATTCCTGAAAAGCAAGATATCATTTGGCTCGACTTTGATCCATCAGTTGGTCGGGAAATTCAAAAACGGCGCCCTGCCTTGGTTGTTTCTAGGAGAGAATATGCCTTGCAAACTGGTTTTGTGGCTGTCTGTCCCATTACCCATGGTCAAAAGCATTTAGCAGAAAAAGGCCTGATCGTTCCTGTCTCGTCGGATAAGGTAGATGGTGCTGTCAATCCATTTCAACTGTATACTTTTGATTTTCGGATGCGCAATGCTCAAAAAATAACAAGAATGGACACGCAATGTTTTCAGAAAGTCGTCCAACTTTACCAGTACATCTTTGGAGATACTTAAATCCTACCATGCATAGACAAGGTAGGATTTTTTCTATATGAGTAACCTATCTAGAAACGGGTGAAGGCAATTAAGGAGAATTCCTCTAATCCAGCTTTCTTGTGCAGATGATAGATGTTCTGCCTGAAGGCATTCTTTTAGAAAATCGCGGACTTGTTCTGGTGCAATTTCAAACTCAAAGGCTTTCATCTTGTAGAAAAAGTCGATGAGATGCTCAGATAAGTAATCATCTGAAAAGGGAACTTTTCCACTTTTTCGATATTCTAATAGAAGCCGAGAAAATCTAGCTTTTTCATCAGACAAATCCCGAAAATAGGAATTAAGAAGCCAAGTCTGCTTCTGCTTTCGTTCAATCGGATCTTGATTTGCAATCCGCTGATCCTTTTCCAGCTCTTTCTGGTTTTGATTAGCCTTGATAGCCCGTTCGTCTCCATTCTTACCAAAGAGGATTTTCTCCCACTTTCGTTCTTCTTGGGTCAAGGTTTCTGTAAAGCCAAAGTAATCTTGATAGGCGCGTTCAGCAGGTCCCATGGCAAGAATGAGATTGTCAGCGTATTGCTTGGCGATTTTATCTCTTTTCTTACGTTCTTTCTCTGCTTGAATCCGTAGATGCTGCTCGTAGTCGATTTTCTCCTTGCCTAGTTTGACAAGGTAGAGTTGGTCATCAGACTTACCAAGTAGAAAAGGTTTGATACACTTTTCCAGCACTTCTTCCATTCGAGCCTTTTTCTTTGGCTCTGCCTTGGTCCAACTTCCGCCTTGAAAGACTTCTAGGAAGAGCTGATAATCTTTCTCAGGTGCAAATTGGTTGCCACGATTGGCTTTGAAAACACCTTTCTCCCAAAACCATTTTAGAAGTCGTTCGTCAAAATCGCTTTTATTTACCTTGATTTTTCCCTTTTTCTGAGCCTTTCTGGTTAGATTTTCAATCTTTCTGAGTAGTTTTTCTTCCTCTTCCAGTTGCTGATCGAGGCTAATACGATGAAAATGGCGAACACAGTCGCTTCCAATAGGAAAGAGGCGTTGACCTGTGACACCATTAAAGAGTTCGTAGGCGTATTTAATGGCATTCCCACAGACACAATTACTACGCCCAATGCCATTAAAAATCAAGGAAACTTCATTCCATTCCTTGGTTGCTTGATCCCAAGTATCGGCTTTTGAAGCCTGTAAAACTGCATCGTGCAGGGATTTTCTAACTGGAAGTGGCATGAGGTCTCCTTTCTAATACTCAATGAAAATCAAAGAGCAAACTAGGAAGCTAGCTGCAGGTTGCTCAAAGCACTGCTTTGAGGTTGTAGATAGAACTGACGAAGTCAGTAATCATATATACGGCAAGGTGAAGCCAACGTGGTTTGAATTTGATTTTCGAAGAGTATAAATTATACTTTTACAACTTGAACCTCGTCTTTGCCGAGTAAAATCAAGTATTTTTCTATGTTTTCAATCGAATAAGCTCGTGATAAGGCCTCACCATATAGGGCTAACTGACCACGATAGCGGTCTATGAGTTGACTTGGTTGATCGTAACGGTCTGTCTTATAGTCGAAAAGAACAATACGATCCTCATAAAGCAGATAGCCATCAAGGATACCACGGACAACAAAGTCCTCCTGACTCTTTTGATCTCTTTTGAGCATGGAGAAGGGTTGCTCGCGATAGAGATGGTCGGTATGAGCGAGAATTTCCTGACCAAGTGCTGTGTCAAAGAATGCAAGAATTTTCGCAAGATTAATTTTGTCTCTGACAGCTGGACTAGCCTGAACTTGTTTGAGAGTTTCTGTCAGGCTAGCAAGGGTTGGTCGCTGACTGAGGTCAATTCTCTGCATAAGTTCGTGGGTTGCACTACCAATTTCTGCTCCAGTGACTTTTTCTTTAGTTGAAAAATTTGGCAAATCAAAGCTGATTTTCTTCTCAGTTGATTTGGTTTGGTTAGCAATTTCTACCCCTTCCATATCCATAACCGGTTCGTAGAATTTCTTGATTTGACTTGGGGTTTGAACACTAGGAAGATCAATAGCTGCGCGGTGAAGAATATTATAGACTTCCACCTCTTTCAGCATTTCAAGGGCTTCTTTGATGGTTTCTGATTGCCGGTTACTTGCTTGGGAACTATCTTGTAGAGGGCTCTTGGTTTCCAACTCTCCGATAGCTTCCCTAGTCAACTGGTCTTCACCAACAAAATGATAGCTAAAGTTGAGATTGTCCTTGGTAAATACTTTGGTAATAGCCCAGATCCAATCTTGGAAATTCTTGGCTTGCAGTCTGGTTTTGCTATCTAATTTTCCGTTATTTGCTGCTGGATATTCCTTGGCTTCTAGCTTTTTACGAGAGCCCTTACCGACAAGATAAAGCTTTCTCTCAGCCCGTGTCATGGCAACATACAGCAGGCGCATCTGTTCAGAATAGCTAGCCAGTTGCAATTCTTCTTCATTCTGCGTATAAGTTAGGCTAGGAATGGAGAGTTTGATGGTTTTAGGATAGTGTGTTTCCACTGCTCCTGTCTCTACCTTGGCAATGTATTTGACACCAAGCCCATTTTGACGACTGAGAATGACGTCTGACATCGAATCTTGCTTGTTGAAGTCCTGATCCATGTTGAGGATAAAGACGTAAGGGAACTCCAGCCCTTTGCTCTTGTGAATGGTCATGAGTTCCACGGCATCTTTAGGCGGTGCGACGGCTACGCTTGCGAGATCGTGCTGGGCTTCTAGGACTTGGTCAATCATACGTATAAAACGCGACAAACCCTTGAAATTACTCTTTTCAAACTGGTCAGCTCGCAGAGCTAGGGCGTAAAGATTGGCCTGTCTGGCTGGACCGTTTGGCAAGGCTCCAACATAGTCATAGTAAAAACGGTCATTATAAATCTTCCAAACCAAGTCATAGAGAGTGTGGGTTTTGGCATACAAGCGCCAAGAATCCAAAAAATCCATGAACTGATTTAGTTTCTCAGCTAGAGCTGTATGAATTAACTCTTTCTGGCTAGCTGCTTGTTTTTGAGCATTGACCAGTTTCTCAAAAAGATTCTCTTGGATCTTATCCTCTGCTTTCTGAAGGGACAAACGTGCTAACTCGTCCTCATCAAAACCAAACATAGGAGACTTCATCAGGGCAACCAAGGCATAGTCTTGCAGGGGATTGTGAATGACACGCAGGGTGTCCAGCATGACTTGTACTTCTAGGGATTGGAGATAATTATTTTGCTCACCGTCGGTTTTGACAGGAATCCCATACTCAGACAGGGCAAGTAGAATCTGGTCATTACGACTGCGACTGGAAGTCAAAAAGGCAATTTCCTTAAAGGCTACACCTTTCTCTTGGTGGAGCTTCAAGATTTCCTTGATGACCAGACGCATTTCACCAGTTAGTTTCGTGTCTGCATCACTTTCTTCTTCCTCTTGCCCACTATCGTCCTTGTCGTAGAGGAGAAATTCTGCCTTGTTGTCTGGATTAGGAGTCAGTTTGGTATTAGCAAAAACAAGCTGGTGCATGCTATCATAGTTGATTTCGCCGATCTCTTGGTCCATAAGGCGTCCAAAAACATCATTGGTTGCTGACAGCACTTCTGAACTGCTACGGAAATTTTCCTTGAGCAGAATCAGCTTGCCTTCTTGAGGATTTTGCGCATAGCGTTGGAATTTTTCATTGAAGATCTGCGGGTCTGCCTGACGGAAACGGTAGATAGATTGCTTGATATCTCCCACCATAAAGCGATTGTGACCATTCGACAGCAATTCCAGCATCCGTTCTTGAATATGGTTGGTATCCTGATACTCATCGACCATGATTTCGTGGAATCGTTCCTGATAAGCCTCGCGGACTTGTGGGAAATTCTCTAAAATCTCAATGGTGAAATGGCTGATATCAGCGAATTCAAAGGCATTTTCATGGCGTTTACGTTCTCGATAAGCCTCCACAAAATCACTCATGAAGGTTTGGAAGGTTTTAGCTAGATCCCATGTGTCTTCATGATAATGTTCTTGGTAGTCGAGAATTGTTATCTGGTCCGCCAGTTGTCCTAGTTTAGAAAACTGGGCCTTTCTCTCATCGTTATAGGCATCAGCCAGTGGCTTCAAATCGGCCTTACGACTGGAGTTAGCTAGAGCTCGACCATTTTTCTCCTTAGAAATGGCGACAATACGCTCAAGCACTGCTCGATAAGCCTGGCTATCGGACTCTTGATTTAAGGAGCTAATTTCATCCAGAACCAGCTGCACATTTTCTAAATAGGCAGCTTTGGGAAACTCATTGGCATCGTTATCCAGATGATAACGGAAAAAGCTTTCCAAATCCCAAAGCGCCTGCTTGATTTGCTCAGTTTGTTTGTCTTTCTCATTTGCAAAGTCAGCTTTTTCAAACCCTTTGAGGAAAGACTCGTTCAGCCATTTTTGGGGACTGCTGGTGGATTGAAGGAAATCATAGATTTTGTAGACTTGCTGGCGCAGGCCTCTTTCATCCTTGCCTCGCCCAACAAAGTTCTTTACCAAACGGCTAAATTTCTCTTTATTCTCACCTTGGTAATGATCTTCAAAGACCTGATGAAAAACTTCGTTTTTTAAGATTAACTGTTCACTTTCATTTTGCAGAATACGGAAGTTCGGTGAGATATCAATCAGATAGCCATGTTTGCCAAGGAATTTTTGTGTGAAAGAGTCCATGGTTCCGATAGCAGCGTTTGGCAGATCTGCCAACTGTCGTCCCAAGTGTTGTTTGAGGTCAACGTCGCTACTTTCTTGGATTTGATGGCTGATTTTTTTCTCCAAACGTTCTTTGAGTTCGGTCGCAGCCTTAACGGTAAAGGTTGAGATAAAGAGTTGGCTGATTTCCACGCCACGTGCTAATTGGTCCAGAATGCGCTCGGCCATAACAAAGGTTTTCCCTGAACCAGCAGATGCTGAAACCAGGATATTTTGACCAGAAGTGTAGATGGCTTCGATTTGCTCGGCAGTTTTCTTTTGTTCCTTGCTCGAACTCGCTTCTGCTTCTTGCAGTTTTTGAATTTCTTCCTCGGTTAAAAAGGAAATGGGCTTCATCAATTCAACTCCTCTCTCATTTTTTCAAACCAAGCTTGCTTGAGCTTTTCTCCTACTAGGCGCTTGCCGTCAGACAACTCTAATTTCTCAAGGAAACGGGCTTGTCCCAAGTGGTAATTTGCTTCAAAACCTGTGATGGCTTGGTGTTGCTGGACGTATGGAGCAATACTTCTGCCGTTTTCTGTGTATGGATTGATGGCAAACTGGCCTTCTAAAATCTTCTCAGCTGCCTTCTTGTACAGATGGGCATTATAGTCTAGTAAGAGCTGAAATTCCTCGTCTGTCAGCTGATTGGCCTTGTGTTTGTTGTAAAATTCACCTAAGTAACTGCTTTCTTTCTCTAAAAAGAGTCCCTGGTATTTCATAGACTTGCTGGCTTCTGCTACTGCTCCAGACAAACTTTTAACAGATAATAAAGATTGGACAGGTTCAGCCATTTCTAGGTACATAGCTCCGAAAAAATTCTGCTCCCCTTCTCTTTTTAGGGCAGCAAGATAGGTTGGCAACTGGGAATTAAGCCCATTGAAGAAATGAGGAAACTGGAACTGAGTCAGACTAGACTTGTAGTCCACCACTCCTAGCGCTCCATCAGCTTTCAGGCGGTCAATACGGTCAACCTTGCCTCGCACATAGACACTCCGACCATTATCCAATTGAATAAATGCCTGATCCTTGCCACCAAATGTTGCCTCCTCTTGAATGGTTTCAATGGCTGGATTATGACGAAGGATGTGGCCCGTAGTTCGTGCAACATCAAGCAGAACTTCCTTGGTAAACTGGGCTTCCAAACTTTCCTGATAAATAGCCTCAAATTCCCGTTCTTGGCTGGTTTCCTTAATAGCTTGTTCCAGACGTTGGTCAAAGGAATTTTCAGAAGGCAGTTTAAAGGCACGTTCAAAAATACAGTGCAAGAAATTCCCATGACTGCGAGCATCTGGACGCAGGCGCAATTCTTCCTGCAAACCTAATACATAACGGAGGAAATAACTATATTCATTGCGGTAAAACTCCGTCAAACCAGAGGTAGACAGGTAAAACTCCTTGTCAACAGGGTAGAGAGCCTGCAAGGTCTCTTTCTCTAATGGTTTACTACTTGGACTTGTTGGGAGTGCTGGATTTGTAAGGCCTTTTTGATCAAGTTTTTTCCCCATGACACGCGCCAGAACCTTGACAAAAGTCAAGTCTTGCTCAGTATTACTTGTCTCGCCCTGCTGATGGTAGGCAACCAAACTAGACAAGAGACTGTGATATGACCCCATATCATCCTTAGACAGACCTTTGTGATGAATCTTCTTCTCTATCCGATTAAATCCAAAACTCACCAGTTCCTGAAGATAAGCCGATTCCTTGCTCTCATTTTCATTGAGAAGACTTGGAGCTGACAAAATCAACTGCTTGCCGGCAGCATTAACTAAGGAAAGCATGGTGTAGCGATTCTTCTTAAGGTTTTCACTACTTGCAATCAGTAATTGCGCTCCCTCATCAGTCGCTTGGTTTAGGCTTTGTCTTTCTTCGTCTGTCAAAAGACTGGTATTTTGCACGATTTTTGGTAAATGATCCTGAGTCAGCCCAATGGCGTAGACAAAGTCAGCTGTCAGAGGGGCAATCAGATCGTAACTCTGCACCAGAACGGTGTCCACTGTTGCTGGAATGGTGCGATACTGGGACAAACTCATCCCAGAATGAAGCAAGGCCAGGAAGTCCTCCAGACTAACTTGTGAACCAGCAAAAACCGTCGCAAATTGTTCTAAAACATGGCAGAAGGCTTTCCAAACTTCAGCTTGTCTTTCCTGTTCTAGAGTTTCCATAGTAGCTGTCAACTCTTGCATCTGCTTGCTTAAAGCAGCATTTTTTAGAAAAGTATTCCACTTTTGCAAGAGATTTTCAGTCTTTTGCTTCCGACTGGCAAATAAGGTTTCAAGTGGCGCCAAAACTCGAAGACGAAGAGAATTTAAACGCTCTAAATCGAATTTTCCGTGGTGAGATTTGGTGAAGGTCTGCTGAAAGGCTGGTAAGCCATTGATACCAAGATAGCGGAGGTATTGCTCAAAAGCATCAATCTCCGCTTGGCTAAGGTCAGTATACAGACCAGTTCTGAGGAGATTAATCAAATCCTCTTGACGGAAACGGTAACGTTTCAAACGCAAAATAGACTCCACGTACTGAGTCAAAGGGTGGTGAGCCATGGATTCACTTCTACCAAGATAGAAAGGAATTTGGTACTGGTCAAAAATAGTTTTTAGTGATAGCTGGTAAGAAGCCACATCCCCCAGCAGAATACGAAAATGCTTGTAACTCAGTTCTGGATGGTCATGTAATTTCTGACGAATGCTACGGGCTACCAATTCCAATTCTTCCTTTTGCGTTAAACAAGACCAGATTTGCAGGTTTTCACGGTCCTTCTCATCGACATCTAAAGCGAGTTCTGAGAAGTCATAAGAAGACTCAAGCAAACGAGAAGCCTTGTCAAAACTATCCATTTTCTCATGTGTCTGAGAACGATCCTGAGCAGGTGTTTGGTATTTTGCCCCCAAATGATGGAGGAATTCCACACTGGCTTGATAGAGATTACCTTCAGTGAAAGGACTGGTATAGGCTTTCTTGCTTGTATAAGCACCAATGACAATCTCGGCACCTTTTCGATGAAGTAGATCCACTACACGCTCTTCCTCGGCAGAAAAACGGGTAAAACCGTCAATAACCAAGGCAATCTGATTGAAATCACTACTTACCTTATCGTTCTCAATAGCCTCAATCAAATGGGACAACTGACTCCCCTGAGCCAACTGGCTTTGATTGAGATAGGTAGTCACTTTCTCAAAAATCAAGAGTAAGTCTGCTCGCTTATCCTCATCTGTTAAACTTTCCAAGTCCAAAAAGCTCATCTGAGCAGTCATCATCTCATGATAAAGTTCAATCAACTGCTGGATAAATTGAGGATCTTGCTTAATAGCACCATAAACTCGCAATTCTTTAGGATCAAGTTCCGCAAGGCATTTATAAAAGGCCATCCCAAGGCCGATATCATCTAGACTGGTCTTTGTAGGCAAATCATTTAAAACTAAGTAACGAGCCATCTGAGCAAAACGCGTGACGGTAATCGCAAAAGAAGCCTGCTGGGACAAGCATTCCAGCACGGCGCGTTCCTTTTCAAATGAAAGAGAGTTGGGGGCGATGTAGAAGACACGCTTGCCCACAGCAACTAACTCCTCCGCCTCTCTAGTCAGGATTTCTGTCAAAGAAGTCCGAATATCAGTATAAAGTAATTTCATCTCAGCCTCGTTTGGTTTATCAAAGTTTCTTACTCTATTATAGCAAAGTTCGTTTCACAGTCCAAATCCAAAATTCTAGTTGACAATCATTTAATTAGCAAATCGATCATGCTTCATCATCCACTTTCATATGCTGAAAGATATGGAGGAAAAAATCTTTGGAAACTTCAAAATGCCCATAACGAAGTCGAGAAGTATAATCTTTCCATTCAGGAAGTTGTCTGGCTATTTCTATGGAGCAATCTTTGACTGGTTGATAATACTCGACATTTCGTCTAAAGGGAAAAAATCCTTCAAATTGCTCTACTTGATAGGCTTTGTCATCTATAATTTTACCTACGGCCACAAAAGCCTGTAACTTATCTTGACTGTTCATATCGTATTTCGGACTATAGTATAAAAGATAGTCACCTTTTTTCATACGGTTTAAGGGGCCGCCCTTTCCATGACAGACCTGACAAAAATTCCCTTCAACTCCTCTTAAAACATGGTTCTTCGAAACAACTCCGACCCAATATCTAGGCATTTTTATCCTCCAACTCTACTAACAAACGATTAAAAACTTCTCTATCGTTAGATAGTTTTTCAAAAAATTCTTCATCAACACCTTCTACTAAAGGTAAAGCTTGATTGACCTTCTCCGCACCAGACTTCGTCACTGAGACCAGTTTTGCCCGACTATCCTTTGGATGTTGATCGCGTTTAATGTAGTCCTTGTTCTCCAGTAGCCTAACAATCTGGGAAACCGTCATGGCATCCACACCAGTGAACCGAGCAATATCAACTTGCGTTACATATTCCTCTCTATTAGACAGAAACAAGAGCGAGGTTAAAACGATAAATTGGGGCAAAGTGAGGCCAACCGATTTCAAAACTCTTTTTAAGTTGCTTTCCCATTTGTTGTAGACTTTGATGAAAAGAAGACCTGTAGATTCTGTTTCATCATTTTTGTAAATTGAATTAAAGTGATACTTTGACATTTTTTCTCCTTAAATATTAAGTATACATATTATATAAGAATTTATTTTGTTTTTCAAGAAAAGGAAAGTCAAATGTTACTATTCTGTCAGACATTTTATAGTCTATATGCTATAATAAAAGCAAAACACCTAGAAAAGGAAGTCTTATGATTAAACTACTAGCCTTGGATATGGACGGAACTCTCCTCAATGAAGCCAAGGAAATCCCGCAAGCCCACATCACTGCTATTCACCAAGCCATTGAAAAAGGTGTCAAACTGGTTCTCTGTACAGGTCGCCCACTTTTCGGTGTCCTCCCCTACTATAAAAAATTGGGACTGGACCTCCAGAACGAGTACGTCATTGTCAATAACGGTTGCTCAACCCACCAGACTAGTGACTGGAGTCTAGTTGACTGGCAAGAACTCAGTCCAGCTGACATTGAATATCTCTATGAGCTAGCTGAAAAAAGCGAGGTCCAGTTGACTCTTTTTGATGAGGAGCATTATTTTGTCCTCGGTGGCAAACCAAATGAAATTGTTCAAAATGATGCTAAACTAGTCTTTTCAGACCTGACTGAAATTTCTCTTGAGGAAGCGACCAGTGGCAAATATCGGATGTTCCAAGGTATGTTTTTAGGAACAAAAGAGCAAACAGACGATTTTGAGCAGCGGTTCGCGGAGGAGCTCTGTCAACGATTCAGTGGAGTTCGTTCGCAACCTGTCATTTATGAAGCCATGCCACTTGGAACAACAAAGGCTACTGCTCTTTCTCGACTAGCAGCGATTTTGAAGATCGAGCCCTCAGAAATTATGGCCATGGGTGATGCCAATAACGATATCGAAATGCTCCAGTTTGCAGGACTTGGCATTGCTATGGGAAATGCCAGTGACCATGTCAAATCCCTTGCTAACGACGTCACAGCCAGCAACGAAGAAAACGGCGTCGCGCGTGCCATTGAGAAGTATATTTTATAATTGAGAAGCCCAGTTCATGTCAACTGGGTTTTATTTCTTTTAAGAATCACAAAACTTTAGAAACTCTTTAGAATTACTTGAACTTTCTTTGATTTCTATAGCTTATACTAAAGTTAGAAAAATAAATCAAAAGGAGAAAATCATGAGAACAGTACTCGAAATTCATGGACTGACCAAACAATTCGGCCAACAAGCTATTCTTCAAGATCTTAGTCTAACCATAAAAGAGGGAGATATTTATGGTCTAATTGGAAAAAACGGAGCAGGTAAAACTACTCTTATTAAAATCATTACACAATTATTGTTTGCGGACAAAGGTACAGTTTCCCTCTTTTCTAGCAAAGAACAAAATGAGTGGACCAAGGCTTTATCTCGAGTGGGTTCTGTTATCGAATCACCTGTAGCCCATAATCACTTAACAGCCTACCAAAATCTGAAATATTATTGTATGATACGTCATATTCCAAATGCTGATAAGGTGATTCATGAGACTTTGGACTATGTTGGCTTGTCAGATACAGGGAAAAAAGTCTTTCGTGATTTCTCGCTAGGAATGAAACAAAGGCTTGGCATCGCCATTGCCCTTCTATCCAAACCTGATTTCCTGATTCTTGATGAACCCATTAACGGTCTCGACCCAATTGGAATCAAAGAATTTCGCCTCATGATCCAGCGACTCAATCAAGAAAAAGGCATAACCATCCTCATCTCTAGCCATATCTTGTCAGAACTCTATCTCTTAGCTAATCGCTTTGGTATTCTGGATCAAGGTAAGATTATCCGTGAAATCAGTAAAGCTGAATTTGAAACACTGAGTGAGGATTATATTGTGCTTAAAACAAGCGACAAAGAAAGAGCTTGTCAGGTATTGAAAGAACAAATCCAGCTCCAGTTTAAGGTTGTAAACCCTGACAATGAAATCCATATCTTTGGTAATGAACAAGATGTCAAACAGATTCTCAAGCAACTAACTTTGGCCGATGTTGCTATTGATGAGATATACTTTGCCCGTCAAAACCTAGAAGAATACTTCACACAATTGGTAGAATAGGAGAAAAATCATGATACATACCATTCAAGCAGATTTTTACCGTCTTTTCCACTCCAAAGGATTCTGGATTACAGAATTCGTTCTCTTTGTCCTCTTGCTAATGGGGGCTACTATCGGGGCTACAGGACATCTAATGTCAGTTCAGACAGCACCACCTGAGATTCCTACCCATGGTTGGAATGGGATAGAAGCTCTAATCAACGCGTCAAATAACGGCTCAAACCTTTTCCTCTGTATTATTCTAGTATGTTTAGTTCTTGGAGTCGATTTAATCGGCAAACTCTATAAAAATAGTTTGACTGTTGGCGTTTCTCGTACAGAGTTTTTCCTTGCTAAATCCTTTGTACTAGCAAGTATCGCTCTCTTACAGCTCATCGCCAGCCTTGTGATTGCTTTTGTTCCCTCAACTCTACTAAACGGACTTGGTACGATGCCTGATGGTTTTATTACAAACCTCCTCTTAACGATTTTCCTTCAATTTCTCTGCCTCCTTGCTTGGCTTTCGATTGTTTCCTTCATTCTCTATGTGACTCATTCTTATCTTGCCGCATTTATTGGCTATCTAGTTACCTCTATTATCCTTTCTACGCCAATGCTTGTTTTCCCAGACATTGAAATTCTACGATATTTAATTCTAGATTTTGCCTATGCTATGACTGCTGATAGTCAATCAGTTCTCTATACCATAACGGTTTGCATCGCTATCATACTTTTCTTCTCTCTCAGTGGACTGACTGTTTTCAAGAAGAAAAGTTTATAAAAAGAACCTCCTCTAGGATATAGAGGAGATTTCTTCTGTTAAAAGTAAATAAAGACCGAAAACCATTCTCCATCAGTGGCTAGCTTCATTTCCGCTCCAAGAAGATGAACTAATTCCTCAGTAATATAGAGACCTAAACCAGAGGATTCTTCGGTATCTGACATATTTTCAGAATAAAAACGATTGCTGAGATTGTCTATATTCTTGATAGATTTTTTGACAAGATTATCAATTTCCAAAACAAGCCCCTTTTCTTCCTTTTTCAAGGAAAGTCGAGCCTTCTCCTTGCCGTGCTTGAGAACATTTCCAAGGAGGTTTTGTATAATTCGATCAAGCAAGTCCTCATCAGCCGTCGTTTTCAATCCTGGTTCAACATTAAAATCAAGAACAATATGTGAAGATTGAAAAACGTCGTAATAAGCTAAAGTCTTTTTCGTTATAAAAGTTGATAAATCAAGTTCTTCCAGTTTCGGTTTAACTGCTCCTTCCATCAAATGACGGTATTCGAGGAGAGCCTCCAAACGTTTGGAAACCAAATCCTGATGATGGGCTATTTTATTTAAGGTTTCTGAACTATTATCGGGGTGTTTTATTAGTTGCTGGGTATATCCTGAAGCGATTGTCAAAGGTGTCCGAATGTCATGAGCGATGTTACTGATTGCCATATCTAGGGTACGCTTTTCACGCTTCATGATTAGCTGGTTTTGCTCCACTTCTTGAAATAGATTCTCAATTTGGTTATGTAGTCGCAAAATAGTCTTTGAAAAGAAATTTACCCCGATTCTCTTCATGCTACCAGAGCGAATCTTTTCTTCGATTTGTCTGCTTAAATCTCTAATTGCTATATGATAGCGAATCAAAGAAATCGCTAGAATGATGTTGATAAGGAGCAACAAAGATATCAAAATGTAAATCATTGTTTGTCTCCTTTTAATCGGACACCAACTCCCCAAATGGTTTCGATGTACTCGTGATTTGGATCCAGTTGATGTAGTTTCTTACGGAGATTGCTTAGATGGGTGTTGAGCGTATTGTCTCCAGGCAGGTAACTTTCTTCCCAAATCAATTCATAGAGTTCCTCCTTGGTGAAGATCTTTTTAGGATGATGGAGCAACATTTGGAGAATCTGACACTCTTTCTTTGCAAGGCGAATGGTTTCAGTAGAATTGCTTATTTCAAAACTATCCGCATCGAACTGGATATTTTTTAAGTTTTGTACGAGGTTATCAATTTCTCTTCGATCTCCTGACTGATGTTCACCACTTTGGCGTAATTGCACGGTGACTCTGGCAAAGACTTCGTTCAAATCAAAAGGTTTTACTATGTAATCATTGGCACCGTCTAATAGATATTGGCTGATAAGCTTTTTATCACTCAAAGCAGTGAGCATGATAACTGGAGTCTGACTAGTTTGTCGAATGGCTTGCAAGACTTGGTCGCCATTTTTTCCTGGAAGCATGATATCTAGCAAAACGAGATCAATGCCACCTTTATCAAATTGCATGATACCTTCCGTACCAGAAAAGGCTTGGATCACCTCGTGTTCCTCAATAAGAAGGGTTTTTAAAATTTCCTGAATTTCATTATTATCTTCAATTACAAGTATGCTCGCCATAAACATCGTCCTTTCTAAAACTATTATAACATGTTTTGTTAGGATTTCCAGACACAGAAAAACTCCTCTCACATTATAAGTAAGAAGGAGCTAATGGAAATTGAATCTACTTAACTAAATAAGCAATCAAGGTTATGATCCATAAATGAGCTGGGTAAAAGATATAAAAGAAATATTTATTCCATATAGTTTGTTCACCACGCTCCCCATTATACAAGGCCATAAAAGGAAAAACAGTGATAAAGAGCCAGTCAGAGTTGTAAAGCATCATTTCCAGTGTTTGATACCATGTGTCATAGATTTGGATAGAAGTCACTAATAGGAAGGCCCAAAGGAGAGTATAGAGGAGATTTCGCAATCCCTTACGATTCCGACAAGAGTAACTAATCAAGAGAAATGGTAGTATAGTGATGCCACCCTCAGTAAAAAGACAACCGAAGATCAATAGTCCAGCAGTCCCAATCCGACGCCATAACCTCTCTTTTTGATCCAACTCTTTTCTGGGAAAAGCAATCCAAAGCATGGTGACACCGATAGCCAAAGTCAGGAAAATGTTATTATTGATCATTACTCCTTTAGATGCAAACAGGGCATTGAGTAGGCTATTTCCCGCGAACATGATAAGAGCCCAACTCCAGAGACGGATAAGATAGCTTTTCAGATTTCGAGTATGAATGAAGCCTTCCATAGCCATATAGGCAAACCAAACTCCCACACAACGAGTCATAGCGTGAAAAATACCTTCCCACATAGGAGAAACGATTCCTGTGATATGAGGGATATGGTCTAGAATCATTACTGCCGCCATCAGGTACTTCAACTGCGTCGCATTCCATTTTTTCATAATAAACCTCTTTCTTTTTGATCTACATAGAGTATAGCATACATTTCCACGCATAATCGTACACCTATCTTACATTTAAAAAGCCTATCTTACATTTTTGTAAGACAGGCGTGAATATCAAAAAATGATTATAAAATTTATCTTCTAGTCCGTAATTCGCTGGTACATTTCTGGTCTTCTATCTCGAAACAAGCCCCAGTTTAGACGCTCGCTTGCTCCCTTATCAAGGTCATAACTTGCTAACAGAACAGCTTCTCCTTGTCTTTCGGCTTGCTCTAGAATAGCTCCCGTTTCATCCGTCATAAATGAGTAACCGTAGAAGTCAAGACTAGAACTCTGTCCACCATTTTCCTCACTAGGAGTGACTTCCTCTAATCCATAACGATTGGCTGCAATGACTGGAACAATATTTGCTGCTGCATGACCTTGCATAGTACGTTGCCAGTGACCACAACTATCTGTATCCAAAATTGGCTCTGAACCGATAGCTGTTGGATAAAAGAGCAATTCAGCACCATTCAATGCAAGACAGCGCGCTGTTTCAGGAAACCATTGATCCCAACAGATGCCGATGCCAATCTTAGCGTAGCGCGTATCCCAGACTTTGAAACCAGTGTTACCAGGCGTGAAATAAAACTTTTCTTGATAGTAATGATCATCTGGTATGTGGGTCTTCCGATAAACTCCTAACACTTCCCCATCTGCGTCAATGACAGCGATAGAGTTATACAAGACATTGCCATCTTTTTCATAGAAACTGATCGGTAGAACAACTTGTAGTTCCTTAGCAATCGATTTAAAATGTTGAAGAGCTGTATTTTCTGTCACCGACTGGGCATACTGGTAGTAGTCATACTGGCGTTCCTGACAGAAATAGGGACGTTCAAATAACTCTGGTAAGAGAATGATTTGTGCGCCTTTCTCTGCAGCTTGGCGAACAAGACGTTCAGCTGTTTGAATATTTGTTGCCACATCCTTGGCACATTGCATCTGAATCGCTGCAACTCTTACATTTCTCATCTTTTTCTCCTATTCTGGGATTTGTTGGGTGATACAGTGGATATTGCCACCACCTAAGAGAATATCTCTGGCTGGTATTCCGACAACTTTACGGTCTGGGAAACACTTGCTGAGAATATCTAGTGCCACTTGGTCGTTTACATCCTGAAATTGTGGCACTAAGACAGCCTTGTTGGCAATATAGAAATTGACATAGGAAGCCGCAAGACGCTCGCCCTCATAACGCTCCTCTTCCCCATCTTCATAGGTATAACCTGGTAAATCCTCCTCAGTAACTACTTGAAGATTAGCTGGGATAGGAAGCTTATGAATAGTGAAAGGACGACCTTTCGCATCTGTTTCCTTCTCCAAAAGGGCAAGATCAGCTGCAGACATGGCATACTGAGGATCGCTTTTGTCGTCTGTCCAAGCTAAAACAAGCTCTGCAGGACCGATGAAGGCTGCAACATTGTCAACGTGTTCATTGGTTTCGTCCTGATAAATACCATAAGGAAGCCAAATAACTTTTTCAGCTCCAAGGCTCTCTAATAAGGTGTTTTCGATTTCCTCTTTACTGAGATGAGGATTGCGACCAGAGCTTAGTAGGCAACTTTCAGTCACAAGAATGGTCCCTTGACCATCGCTGTGTATCGCGCCTCCTTCCAGTACAAAAGGTTTAGCATCGTAAACAGGCATTTCCAAGGTCTCAGCAAACCGACTGGCTACTTGGTCATCATCTTCATAATCTTGATAAAGACCATCGACAGCACCACCCCAGGCATTGAAAGACCAATCAACTGCCAACTTTTCTCTTTTATCATTGACGAGAATCGTCGGACCAGTATCACGCGCCCAGGCATCATTAGTAGGAATATCTAGATAAACAACCTTGTCTCCAAGATAGGATTTGGCTTCAGATAGATAGTCCTCCTCAACCAAAAGATAAACAGTTTCCCCTTCTGCTATGGTCTTTATAATTTGGCTAAATGCTCTTTTGGCAGCTTTTCCTTGAAAGGGCCATGAACCTGGTCGAGTCGGCCATATCATCAAAGTACCATGATGAGCTTCATACTCTGCTGGCATACGGTAGCCTAATTTCTTTGGACTGTCTATCATGATAATCTCCCTTTAAAGTCTTGGTAGCCGAAGGCTTTGACTAAGCTGCAGTCTCCCTGCTCGTCCATGAGATAGAGACTTGGCAAGCCAATACCGTTAAAGGTATTATTTTTAACAAAGGAGTAGATTGCCATGTCTTCAAAATAAAGTCTATCACCGATTTGGATTGGATTTTCAAAGCTATAGTCGCCAATCACATCACCCGTTAGACAGGTATTGGAAGAAAGTCTATAGGTATGGGCTTTTTTCTGCGGTTCAAATCCATTTCTCAAAGGTGGTCGATAGGGCATCTCAAGTACATCAGGCATATGGCAGGTTGCAGAGGCATCTAAAACTAAGATCTCCATACCATTTTCCACAATATCCAATACTTCAGTTGCTAGATAACCCGCATTGAGCGCAATGGCTTCACCCGGCTCGATATAGACGTCAAGATTGTAAGTTTCTCGGATGCGCTTGATTTCAGAAATCAGCAAATCCACATCGTAGTCATCTCTTGTGATATGATGTCCGCCACCCATATTGAGCCATTTAACTTGATGTAAGTAAGAACCAAACTGCTCTTCTATTGCTTTCAAGGTTGTCTCTAAATCATCTGCCCCTTGCTCACAAAGAGTATGAAAATGAAGGCCATCCACCAAATCCAGCAAATCACTTGGTATCTTGTCTGAAGTCACTCCAAAACGGGAGCCAGGTGCACAAGGGTCATAGAGCGCGTGGTCACCCTGAGTTGAACACTGTGGGTTGAGACGCAAACCGACACTAATGCCAGCCTCTCGGCAACGTGAACCGTGTTTACGCAACTGTCTTTCCGAGTTAAAGACGATATGGTCTGTTATCTCCAGCAATTCCTCCAAGTCCGCATCCTTGAAAGCTGGCGCAAAGACATGGACTTCCCCCGGAAAATCTTCTCTAGCTAACTTCGCTTCATAGAGTCCACTAGCTGTCGTACCTGATAGATACTGGCTAATTAGGGGATAGGTTTTATAGAGAGAATAAGCCTTTTGAGCTAACAAAACCTTACAACCGGCTTCTTCTTGTACATATTGCAAAATGCGGCAGTTGGCTTCTAACTTTGCCAAGTCAATGACGTAAGCTGGTGTGGGTACTTGTTCTAGCTTCATTAGTCCACCATTTGTGGATTTTCAACCACAACCCAAGGCAAACCATACTCATTCAAAGCTTCCATGAATGGATCTGGATCCAATTCTTCAAGGTTGTAAACTCCAGGTTGTTTCCAAGTACCGTTCATAACTAATTTTGTCCCAATCATAGCTGGAACGCCTGTTGTGTATGAAATTGCTTGTGAACCAACTTCTGCGTAACATTCCTGATGATCGCAAACATTGTAGATATAGATGGTCTTTTCAACACCGTCTTTGACACCTGTAAAGATACAGCCGATATTGGTTTTTCCAACTGTACGTGGGCCAAGGCTGGCAGGATCAGGAAGCAAGGCTTTTAAGAATTGAATCGGCACGATGTCTTGTCCATTAAAGTTAATAGCATCCGTACGAAGGAGTCCGACATTTTCCAAGCATTTCATGTGCGTTAGATAGGATTGACCAAAAGTCATAAAGAAACGAATCCGTTTGACTCCAGGAATGTTTTTGGCCAATGATTCAATTTCTTCGTGGTGAAGGAGATACATGTCTTTTTGTCCAACCTGAGGGAAATCATACTCACGCTTGATTGACATGGCTTCGACTTCGACCCATTTCCCATCTTCCCAGTAAGAACCTGGCGCAGAAACCTCGCGGAGATTGATTTCTGGGTTAAAGTTTGTCGCAAATGGATAACCGTGATCTCCACCATTACAGTCTAAAATGTCGATATAGTGGATTTCATCAAAGTAATGTTTGAGGGCGTATGCTGAAAAGACACTAGTCACACCTGGGTCAAAACCAGAACCGAGAAGAGCTGTCAAGCCTGCTTCTTTGAATTTCTCCTGATAAGCCCACTGCCATGAGTAGTCAAAGTAAGCTGTAAAACCTAGTTCCTTGCAACGTTTTTCATAAATGGCACGCCATTCAGGGTCTTCTGTATCCTCTGCCTCGTAGTTAGCTGTGTCGATATAGTGAACTCCAGTCGCTAAACAAGCATCCATAATGGTCAAGTCTTGGTATGGCAGAGCTACGTTCAAAACGGCTTCTGGCTTGTAGCTTTCAATCAAGGCAATCACTTCTTCGACCTTGTCAGCATCAAGAGCAGCTGTTTCAATCTTTGTACTTGTTTTGCCTTCCAGTTTAGCCTTCAAGTCATCACATTTTGACTTGGTACGACTAGCAATCATAATCTCTGTAAAGGTTTCGCTATCTTGACAAATCTTTGAAATAGCAACTTGGGCAACGCCTCCACATCCGATAACTAATAGACAACTCATTTTTTCCCTTCCTCTTCTTCTAAAATGTCTTCTACATACTTAGGCAACATAAAGGCTCCCACATGTAAGTTTGCAGTGTAGTATTCTGTGAAAAGCTGGCGTTTTTTCCAGCCTTCCTTATCAAAATCTTTGATAGGGTGGTATTTTTTCGATGCAAATCCAAACAACCAATAACCAGCAGGACTGGTCGGAATATGTGCCTGATAGACCCGGCTGATTGGAAATGCTTGATTGACCTTGCGGTGCATGCTTCGGCAAGCTGACTCATCCTCGTCAAAGAAGGGACTCCCATGCTGATAAATCATGATGCCGTCTTCTTTCAAGGCTCTGTAACTGTTTCCGTAAAATTCCTTGGTAAAGAGCCCTTCCGTATGTCCAAATGGATCTGTTGCATCATTGATGATAATATCGTAGTCATCTTCGCAGTTTCGCAAAAAGCGTAGCCCATTTTGGTAGTAAATGGTAACACGAGGATCATCTAGCCCTGCAGCAAAGTCTGGGAAGTATTCTCGACAAACCTCAACCAGCATCTCATCCGGTTCCACGATATCGATTTGCTCCAGTTCTGGATAGAGGGTTAATACTTGGGCAACACCGCCGTCACCACCCCCGATAACCAAGACTTTCTTTGGATTGGGATGCACAGCCATGGGAACGTGTACGGTCATTTCGTTGTAGACGAAATCGTCTGCGTCTGAAAACAATACATGCCCATTTAAAATCAGTATTTTCCCAAAAGCTGGCGTATCCAAGACTTCGATATCCTGCCATTCACTTTTACCAGCGTAGAGTTGCTTGGCTGTTCTCAGGGATAATTTCACATCTGGAGTATGAACTTCAGAAAACCATAAATCCATCTAGTTCTCCTTTCTCTTAATGACGTTGATGTGATTGACCTCTGGATCTTCCGTCCCTTGAAGGGAGCAACCACGTTCCTTGGCAAATTGGATATAGTTTACAATTTCTCGTGTAATGCGTTCACCAGGAGCCAAGATAGGAATCCCTGGAGGATAGCACATGACAAATTCTCCACAGACTTGTCCAACAGACTCGTCCAAGGTCAAACTTTTTCTCTCTGAATAGAAAGCTTCTTGTGGAGACAGCACTAACTCGGGTTGGATATATTCTCCAGCAATCAAGTCCTTTCCATCTCTTGAATAGAGTCTCTTAATATCAGCCAAAGCACCGACCAGACGCTCTATGTCTTGGATGCGGTCGCCGATGGAAATATAAGCCAAGATATTGCCAATATCCCCAAACTCAATCTGAATATCATATTCGTCTCGCAAGAGGTCATAAACTTCAATACCTGTTAAGCCAATACCCTGAGTGTAGACTGACAGCTTGGTCACGTCAAAATCACAGACCGACACACCGTCTATTAACTCTTTTGAGTAGGCATAGTAACCACCGATAGCATTGATTTCACGACGAGCATACTCAGATAGCTCAATGACCTTCTCAAATGACTCTTTACCACGAAGGGTAAGGTTGCGTCGTGAAATATCCAAACTAGCCATCAACAAGTAAGAGGCGGATGTTGACTGGGTCAGGTTTATAATCTGACGAACGTACTCAGGATTCATCTGCTCCCCGATAAGTAAAATGGAGCTCTGAGTCAAACTCCCACCAGACTTATGCATAGAGACCGCTGCCATATCAGCGCCAGCATCCATAGCAGAAATTGGGAGTTTATCAGTAAAATGCAGATGAGCCCCATGGGCTTCGTCCACTAAAACAAGCATGCCAGCTTCATGAGCCATTTCTGTCAACCCCTTTAGGTCTGAACAGATTCCGTAGTAAGTAGGATTGTTAATCAAAATTGCCTTGGCCTCGGGATGTTCCTTTATAGCTTGTGCTACACGGTCATTTTCAAGACCTAAGGCGATGCCGATTTTAGGATCTACACTCATCTCGATATAGATGGGAATGGCACCACATAGAACCAATGCATTAATAGCAGATTTGTGGACATTACGCGGCAGAATAATCTTATCTCCAGCCTTGCAGGTAGAAAGAATCATGGTTTGAACAGATGATGTTGTTCCCCCAATCATTAAGAATGCGTGGGCTGCTCCAAAAGCATCAGCTGCTAGCTCCTCTGCATCCCGAATAATCGAAATGGGATGGCCTAAATTATCCAAGGGTTTCATAGAATTGACATCAATGCCAACACATTTTTCTCCCAACAATTCAACAAGTTCTGGATTTCCCCGTCCGCGTTTGTGACCTGGTACATCAAAGGGAACAATCCGTTTCTTTCTTAGCTTAATCAGACCGTCATAAATAGGTGCCTG
Organism: Streptococcus oralis subsp. dentisani; assembly: GCF_002096615.1. Taxonomy (GTDB): domain Bacteria; phylum Bacillota; class Bacilli; order Lactobacillales; family Streptococcaceae; genus Streptococcus; species Streptococcus oralis_U. The sequence goes on along the minus strand of NZ_NCUX01000033.1, from coordinate 415,594 downwards.
ATTCTGATCTAACTTTTTCAAGACATACTCCTTTACCGTATTTTTAGTTCCTCAAAAAGATGAGGGCAATCAAAGGTTGACTTATGAAAAAAGAGCAGGTTTTCACCTGCTCTGCAATCTTCTGACGTTTTTATTTTGGTTTCTGTTGAGTATGTCTGTTCCTGATGTTTCCTAACTCTCTAGTAGCAAATATTACGTACTTTATTGATCGTTTCACAAGATGACGTGTGCTTTCACCACACTAAAAATTTATGAATTAGGACAAGCGTCCTAACATCAACTTATAAAAGTAGGCTTTTAACCCTATCAATAATGTGGTTTTTCAACCACGCTTCGGCATTCAACCCTGCCTGTCCGTAGGCATTTTTTACTCGGGTTTATATTTGCTAGAAAACATCTTCTCATTTTCTAAGCCTTATAACTATATCATGTTTACAAGAGCTTGTAAAGTATTTTGTGAAAGTTTTTTAAAGAATTTCATTTTTTGTTCGCAAAATGGTATTTAACGATAAAAAGAAATCGTTTTAAATTGAAATCAAAAAACAAAAACAGGAACTAAATCGATTAGTTCCTTTGTTGAATCGTAAGTATAGTCAGTTATTCAAAATCTTATCTACTTATCTCGTGCTACTTGAACAGCTAGTTCAAAATCAGTCATCATATAATTTTCATCTAGGCGGATGAGACCATAGTACTCATTCCAAAATATCGAATCACTGTTGCTGGACCACTTTAATCCATACCATAGTTGAGTGACATCACTTGTATTTGATGGTGGAATTGACCATAGATGCTTCTTGAAAGTTTCTTGAACAAGAGAAACATCCAGTCGTGTAGTCAAGTCAAGTTCATTTAATTTGAAAGTAATAGAATGTTTTTTCGCTGCCTCAATACTGTCCTTGTTAAATCGAACCTGAATAACCTTAGAATCTTCTATAGCCACATCATGGTCCTCAGCACCGTAAAAGGAAATACTGCCCAGTACTATGCCATCTTTTGCTAGGAGATAGGGAGAGTAAGGAACAGCATTGCTATCAAGCTTGAAGCCTTTTTCGATTGTAACTGTTTTATCTCCAGGATACTTTTGGAAACTGTTACTTGTCAGGAGGTCTTCATAGTCGCTACCACCATCGCCCTGTCTCACATAGATGTCAAATCCAGCGTCCATCAGCTCACTGGATTTAGTTTCAGCTAAAATGATTTTACTTTCATTAATTTGTAAAATCGGTGCTTGAGGTGGCAAACCAATCGTGAGATTAAACATGACTCCTACTAGAAAGACAAGGAAGGTTATAAGGAGGGCAAGCATAGACTTCCCAGTTCGTTTTCTTGCATTGAAAAGGGCCATTAGAGCAGGTAGGAGGATCATTTTGGCTAAAATAGAATTCCCCACACCGCCTCTATTTAAGGTCTGAAAGGCAAAGATCCCTGCGATGACAATCAGTGTCAGGTAGATCAAAATCTCGCCTAGACCCAGTTTTTCTGTTCGAGTTTGTTGATTTACAGGAGTTTCGTACAATGACTGTCCATTCTCTTTCCTATTTTTTAGAAAAAGATAGAAGCCCAGACCTAGCAGCAGATTAAAGATTGCAAAAGCTATTAAAGTACCTATAATCACCGTTCTACCCATGGCTCTCTACTCCTTTATGTTCTATCTCAAATCTTTTCTTTCTCATTAAAAACAAATTCCCGAATAATAAAATGATTATTAAGAAAGGACTACCTTCTATCAGTACAATCGGTATAGCATAAATGGCAATCATTCCCATCTTTTTATCTTTAAGAATATTACTGATATTTCTAGCTCTGTTTCCCAAGAAAGTGCTATAATGGAGCTAATAAATTGTTCTGTATTCATTGGTGAAAAAAGGGGGATATAGCCATGTTCACTACTGTTGTTTTGATTTTTTATGCTCTTTTCTTTCTATCCTTATCCTTTACCTTTTATCTCTATATTAGACTTGTAGTTGCGGTTAAAAAAGGCAAAGACATTCCCAAATGGATTTATAAACTTGGTCATGCTGTTCAAGGAAGAATTCACGTTGACTATGAAGAAATCACTGATGCTAATGCCCTTAAAGAGATTCATTGGTTCTTGCTAATCTATTTAATCGTAAATCTACTCGTATTGGCTGGCTTCTACTATCATGGCAATAGCTTTCCTCAAGCCATTTATGAATGTTTGAAAAAACAATTTTTTATCGTACTTGTTAGTATGGTTTTAAAAAGTATCGGCAAATTGGTTGTACTAGCTATAAGAAAAAACTTTCGTAACAGTCATGTCTATGCATCAACCAACGCTTTTATCGGGACAGCTTTTTTAACGAGTTATGTTTTTATGTTTTGCATCATGATGAGTGGTCTTCCAGCTCAATCTGTTCCAGTCACCATTCAAAATACCACAGTCATTATCGGAGAGACCAAGGCTTCCGAGCTTTTAGAGCAAGGTTTCACCTTCGAAGATAAAGGTGCAAATAGTCCTATCACCAATCCAAAAAACGACCATTTCTACTACGGCCAGCTTCTCGAAATCAAACGTGAAGATCAGTCCTATGGTTTTATGACCCTTACTCCTACTGGCAAAGATACTGATCAACTCAAAAACTGTGTCATTACCTACTATAGAACGCCTAAGGATGCCCATCAATTGCAGGGAATTTCTATCAATCATGTCAGTTTAGCAAATCTCAAGCTCCAAGATTTTCAAACAAGAAAATTAATCGATATCTTTGAAGTCAATCCTGCTGATTACAATGTCGCTGAGACTGACTCAAACTACATCCTAACCATTCAAACGGCAGATTACGACCTCTGGAAAAGATACAGGATTGAAGCCAAGTTCAATTCAGATGGTTCCATAGATAGTTATGGTGTTAGAGCTCAACACAGTATGTGGGAATAAGATAGTATCATTTCAATACGAGCAAGTATAAGATTAAGTAAATGATTAAAAACTACTTAATCTTATGCTTATTCATTTTTTCTTGGAAAATATCTGTCAGAATTTGGCGCAATTCTTGAGCTTCCTTTTCAGGAAGTTGCCCTTCTTGTTCAGCTACAGCATACAACTCTGGATACTCAAGTGAAATTCTCTTGACTGTACGTGTAATAGCATGTTTTCTAACAAAAAATGGAATCCGTTTAATCATATCTTGAGGAATTAAGGCGATAATCTTATCGGCTGTTTCCTTGTCGTTCAGTTTAGAAAAAGTGAGTCCCTTTTTAATCATTTCTTGTTCTTTTTCTGTAAAATCTTGTAATTCCATCTGATTAATCCTCCTATTCTCTCTAAGTTAAATTATATATCAGGTGTAGCAAGACACCAAATAGTCTGTTTGTAAAATGCGTTCTATACTAGAATTTTCCTGTCACTCTTAATCTCTCCTTAGTAAAAAATCACGAAACCTTTAGGCAATATCACCAGTTGCTGGTCCAATTCTTGGCAATGACTTGCTAACGCTACAGCATCAATATCTACAAGATAGTTTTCAGCTGATTGGTTAAAAATAGCTTGGATTTTTTGTCCATCATAATGCCATTCTAGAGATAGCACGTCAGGCTTGATTTCTTCTAGAATATATTTCCCATGCTGGATAATGCCTGAAGTATCCTTGCGAAGCTGAATTAATTTCTTCATAAAGTTAAGCATGTCATTACTGTCGGAAACACGTTCCCAAGGCATGACACGACGACAATCTGGGTCTGGCCCTCCGTCTAATTCTAGCTCGGTTCCATAGTAGAAACACGGTGTCCCCCTTTGTAAAAAGAGGCAGGCTAGGGCAGACTTAACCAGTTGGACATCTCCCTTGGCTGTAGCCAAAATACGCTCCGTATCATGCGAATCCAAGAGATTGAACATCACTTCCGAAATTTGCTGTCTATAGTACATAGACTGGCTATTGATCTCATCGATAAATTGATGGGACTTCTTGACCCCACGCAAGAAATAATCCTTGATACTGTCAGAGAGAGGATAGTTCATGACCGCGTGGAATTCATCGCCATTTAGCCAAGGCTGAGAAGTGTGCCAGACCTCTCCAAGAATATAAAGGTCAGGTTTTTTAGCCAAGACAGCCTTACGGAAATCTCTCCAAAATTGGTGATCGACTTCATTGGCCACATCCAGGCGCCAAGCATCGATATCAAATTCTTCAATCCAGTAGGTCGCAACACTCAACAAATAGTCTCTCACTTGAGGATTTGCCGTATTGAGCTTAGGCATATAGCTCTCAAAGGCAAAGGTGTGGTAAGGGAGTTTTCTCGGATTACCTAGCTTATCCTTGGTCACTGGGAACTCTTGAACATGGAACCAGTCTTTATAAATAGAATCTTCACCATGTTTGAGAACATCCTGCCACTGTGGAGATTGGTCTCCGATATGGTTGAAAACAGCGTCCAGCATGATTTTCATGCCTCTCTGATGGGCTTGCTCCACTAATTGACGGAAAGTCTTTTTATCTCCAAAATGACGGTCAATTTCGAAATAATCCGTCGTATTGTACTTGTGATTGCTCGGGGACTCAAAGATCGGACAGAGATAAAGACCTGTAATCCCTAAGTCTTGTAAGTAATCCAGATGGTCAATGATGCCTTGTAAATCTCCACCAAAGAAGTCCTCACTTTTAGGCGTGATTGACGAATCCCAAGCTAGAGCTCCTTCTGGCGAAAGAGCAGGATTGCCGTTGGCAAATCTTTCTGGGAAAATCTGATACCAAACCGTCTTTGAAACCCAGTCAGGAACATGACAAGCATCAATTTCATGAATATAAGGAAGCTTAAAGCCATTCCCCTCGTAATGAAGATTTTCTAGTGTGTTTTCAACACACCCCTTATCGCCGTATAAGATTCTCCGACCTTGCTTATCCTTGACTTCAAAAAGATACTGGAGTCGGGCATAGCCAACTGTAACCTCCACTTGCCAGTAATCAAACAAAGCATCGGAGGTAAGTTTCCTCATCTCCTTGATTGCTTCATAACGATCCTCTATAAAGATAAAAGGATCACCATAATGTAAGTTGATGCTTTCGATATCATCTTTCTTGGTCCGGATACGGATGTGCATTTGCTTATCCTTATATAGATAAGCATACTCCGACTCTGGTCTATGGTAAATAGCTGTTAATTCCACTGTATTTGTCTCCTGATTTACTTTCATTCATCTGCGACGCAAACGTTTTCATAATTATAACTCCAGTATACTACTTTAAAATCTTATTTGCAAGGCTCGTTTGTATTTTCCAATAGTTTGTTTATGAAAATAAAAAAGCAGTTAATCTCACAACTTACTACTTTTTAAATGATGATTTACAAATGTCTTTCCAGCCAATCAATCTTCTTAAAATCTTTATTGCTATTTTGATTGTTTCGATAGGAGTCTTGAGAAGAAGCTTTGTAAATACTTAGATACTGTTCCAGACTTGGAACACGAAAAGTGATGTTCTCAAGATGGATAAGCTCTATATCCGATTCCGAAACTCCTGCAAAATCAGGTAAGGAATCGATACTTCCAAATTCAACACTCAAGTCATCTTTTTGGAATTCATGCTCATGAAGATCTATTAAAGTGTAGCCTAAGTGGTTCATCACTTTCATTATCTTGTCCCAGTCATAAATCCTGAGATGATCAGGCGCTTCCCATCCTCTAGGATCTCCAGGGACATGAATGTCAATGTCAGATGGCTTCCATTCTTCATTTGAACGGTATTCAAATCCCAAAGAACCCATCAGTGTCGGTGTAATTCCGACTTGGTTTAAATGGAAACAAATGGTTTTAAATTCTTCAAATAATAGACTCATGTTTACTCTAAACCTCAAATGTTAATTTCATCTAAATGTTCGTTATTTCTACTTTATTATATTAAAAATCTTCAATAATCTCAATTCGAAAAACAAGTCATAGAATCTAAGTAAAAAGATGAATCACTTGCCTTGATAGTTAAAAATCAGCAAATATAAAAGATTTGCTGATTCGACATTATTTTTTGCAATTATAGAACCAGAGAATTGTGGCTTTTATTCTAAGGCCTTGTTTTAGGCTTCTTCTGCTTATGAAACGATTGGCTAGCTAGATTATATCGTCGGCAGCTACTACACTGCACATACAACGGCTTCAAAGGATATAAAATCTGTAATTCTTTCCTTTCGAACATAAATTGATTCATTTTTTGTCACATTTTTTCTAAACTGAATGACTACCTGTTAAATTATAGAAAATTGTTGTTTGATTTCAGACAGTTCTTGTAACTTTCTTTCCAAAACCACTGGATTCATTCCATTTTGAACTGCAATTTCATAATACTTATCAAACTCAGGATGATTATTTTGTTTTACAACTGCTAAAAGTTCTGCAAAATATCCCCAAACATTATTATAGCTCCTTGTTGAAGTATAATCTTCTCTTTTCGGCATCCACTGCAGTTTTACAAAATATTTGTCAAGTATCTTGCTCCATGTTTCTATATCATCGTCGTAGCAAAAAAACTTGTTTTCAAACAAACTGCCGAAACGCTTATCCCAAAATTTTACATTATCAGGTAAATACCATGTATTACGGGTGTCACGACATATCAATTCTATTGCTATTCTTTCAAGTATTACAGCCGGGTCTCCTCCTACACAGTCATAACTTCCAGCAACCATGCTTTGTGCGCCTTCTTCTTTTAATTCTTCATAGGCTGTCTTGCTGTCAAGTAAGACCAAGGCAATTTTGGCACGGTGACCGAATGCTTTTCCTGCACTCAATATTCGATACTTCTCAATTTGGTTCATAGTTCCTCCAGCAATTATTTTTCCTTATGTTGATTCATCTTTTTATAACAATTCCTTATACAGATATCACAATCCCTCTCTAAGATTGATTTCTCTTAGTTGTTTTTTATTTCCTATTTGCTGAATAAAATTATTTTCTTGATTGATAGAATTCCTTATACTTTGGATCGTCAGACTGGAAATATCGGTTGCCTACACCTTTTTGTTTGAGCAGATTCTTCCATAGTTCAAATGCTTCGTCTAAGTTTCCAAGTTCAAATTCATACTTTGCCTTCATGTGTTCAACCTCAGAATCAAACAAGTGCAGCTCATCATTGTTTTCGATCATTCTGTCCAACCAAGATTTTGCTATCACCATATCTCTATTTCCGATCGCATGCTTGAAAAAGCTTTTCGCATAGTTGTATCCCTGATTCCATTTTGCTCCCGACTCTGGAAAAGCGTTCCAACCTTGTTCTGCAAGAACGAATCCCTCCTCGAACTTGTTTTCGCCTATCTTGGTTACAGCTTCCTTACCATAAGCAATAACCTCTGCATATCTTTCATCATCCAACAACATCCTACATTCCTCCTCAAATTTTTATTGTTATGTTATCTTTTCAGTCACATGATTGCATTCGTTTTTATCTCAGCAAATACTAAACTATCTTTTACACAGTTACAACAAATGATTTCAATATTCTTTATATTTTTCTATCTAAACGTTAAATTATCCATCCTATTCTCTTATGATTATAACATTTATTATTCAGCATTATTCTTGTTCAGATACCAACTTGGGATTATTCGGTTCATATAGTGATACCATTCTAAAATTTTCTTAGCTTGATTTTGCATTACTGCTACTTCCTCTTCTCCATAAGGAATAGCCCATGGAAGAGCTCCAATTAAGTTACTTAGAATGTAAACAGCAAGAAGTTTCCAAAATAAATCCGAGACCTTATCATCAAAGTATCCATCTATCATACCAGATGAGAAAGCGGGAGATACTTGAGGTCTATCTTTTAAAAATTTACGAACTCGAAGAGAGGCTACTTTCTCCATTATATCAAACTCAATTTTCTTAGAATCTAATTTCTCTTTATCAGAAACACGCATAGCATAAACTTCCTCCCTGTGAACTATTGGTTTATACTGACATTCCTACTTGCCACACTCTTTTATTTTATCAGCATATTTGGTCAAAAGATTCTTTGAATAAATTTTTTCATTTTTTGAATTTCTAACTTCTTTCCAAAGAATAGAAGCTACTTTTAGTTTATTCGAGTAGTTGCCGCTATTTTCGTCTGCACAGAAATCCTTTAGAAATTGGTTCCATTGACAAACCGAATGATCATACTTGGCATAATCTGAATTTCCATAATAAACCTTTAGCATATCTTGAATTGTAAAACTCAAATCATTTTCTTTTTTTACTTTTCTCCAAGCAGTTGCCATATCAGCAGTAAATTTAAAGGGCGAAACACCTGTTAAAGTTGAGAAATATTCTCTAAAGTGTGCGTTAAAGGAGAACCCGCATTCAAGCAAGGGCGTATCTAAGGTAACGACTTCTACTCGTTTCTTTTTCCTTTTTACTGATGATTTTTTAATCAAATTCCCCTTAAAGTACTGCTCAATAATATCATTGAGTTCCTGTTTTGTACCTCTATTTTCAAGCCCTAATGACTGGCATATCTGTGAAAGCTCATCACGATACCAGTAGTATTTATTAAATTCATCAAAGGATGTGATTTTTTCAAACTCAGGCCTTCTTTCTATCAATATGACACCTCCTTAAAAACAGTTTAGGTTTTCTTCTCAAAATAATGGAATTTTGGCTTCTTTATTTTGAGGATTAGCAACGTTTCACTAACAAACTCACACACTCAGCGGTTCGGACTTACCGTATCATCCGTGAAAAAACAATCCTCACAAAATAAAGGAAAATCCTTCGTTTTGATATTGTTCCATTCGTAAACTGAACCTACAATATCTCCAATAATTGCTCCTAGCATGGTATTCCTCCTTATGGCATATCAGATTCGTTACACATTTCTAATGAATCACTCTTTAAAAATGGCACCACCAAATCAATCCACTCATAAGGCAGGTAAGCTGATAAATAGCCGTGGTTATAGCCCTTTGCTTCATACAAAATTGTATTTGAATGTAGCTGATGAAATAATTTCGCTGATTCTTTCACACAGTTCAATTCTTTTTCACCATAGATATACAGAACCTGAGCCTTGCTAGCAGAAATCATATCTTTCAGCTTGTAACATCCCATATAGTTTTTGTAAATGGTCACCAATGTTTTGATAGGCGTCCTTGGCAAATCCTCCAAATAATAAGCTTTTATTTCCTCTGGATAAGCCAGTTTAGGATAGAGTTTGTTCATCATGCTGAACTGAAGTTTGCAAGAGAATTTATTGAACATCAGTTTACCAAATAGAGACACTAGAAAGATGCTGATTTTAGCTAACCTTGGTTGAGGAATACAGAGGCTTCCATCTATGATGGCCTTCTCAGCAATTTCACTGTCTAAAGACAAAAGCTCCATGGCAATTTGACCACCAAGTGAAACACCACCGATTGCAAACAATTTCCCACCACAGTTTGCTTTGATATAGTCTAGAATCTCCAAAGCAGAATCTTCAGTAGAAACATAATCAAGTTGATATTCCTCGCCGTGGCCATTCAAAGTGGGTAGAATAATACGGTATTCTTCTGACAAGATTCGTGCTTGACGAAGATAATTCCACCAAGAACTGCCACCACCATGTATCAGTAAAATAGGAGGCAAATTCTTATCACCAAATTCATGGAATTTCATATTTAAACTCCTTACTGTAGGACTTTCACTAGCTACATCCTTGTTAATCTGTTTGAACAAGCAGTGATACCGCCTTAACATGATGCGTCTGTAGAACTCAAAAAGTTCTGGGAGTTCAAAGCTCCAGTGGAGCTTTGAAGCCTCTCACCCTAAAATGAGAAAGCGAGAGGATTAACTATGTTTCTCTAACAAGCCTACACACTCAACATGGTGCGTTTGAGGAAACAGATCCACTGGTTGGACTTTCTTCAATTCATATCCTAACTCTTGGTAGAGTTTGATATCACGTGCCATGGTTGCGACATTACAAGAGATATAAGCAATGCGGTCTGCTCCTGTTTGAACGCTTGCTTTGATAAAGCTCTCAGTCAATCCCTTACGTGGAGGATCAACCAAGATAACGGTTGGTTGGATACCTTCCTTGAGCCAGTTCTTCATGGCGTTTTCAGCTGTGTCACAGACATAGTGTGCATTGGTGATATTGTTTAATGCAGCATTCTTTTGGCTATTCTCAACTGCTTCTGGAATCACTTCAACACCGTAGACTTCCTTGACATGCTTAGCAACAGATAAACCAATCGTTCCAATTCCTGAGTAAGCGTCAATCACCACATCATCTTCTTTTAACTCTGCAAAGTCAATGGCTGTTTGATAAAGTTTCTCAGCCATTTCTGTATTGACCTGGTAAAAGGCTGGACCAGCGATTTGGAAGTCATTTTCCAACATCCGGTCCGTAATATAGTCTTGACCATAAAGAGTCTTCCACTCCTTACCAAAAATCGCATTGGTATTTCGGTCGTTGATATTTTGCATGACAGACACAATCTCTGGGAACTGCTTGATGACTTGTTCAATTAACTGTTTCACTCGGAAAATTTTAGGACGTGTAGTCACTAAGATAACCATGATTTGTCCGGAATAGTGCCCGCGACGCACCACAAGATTTCGAATCAAGCCAGACTGTTCCTTTTCATCATAAGGTTTCAAATCATAGCGACGAAGCAAATCTCGAAGAACTACCACAACTTGGTCAATGACAGGATCCTGGATGAAGAAATCTTCAAGGGGCATGAGGTCGTGCGAATTCTTACGGAAAAAGCCAGTTTCCAAGATACCATTCACTCGACGAACGGGCACCTGCGCCTTATTTCGATACTTGACTGGATGTTCCATGCCGAGCGTTTCAGCGACCTCTACATCGGTAATACCAGCAATCTTATAGAGACTATCTCTGACTTGCTTGCTTTTAAACTTGAGTTGTTCTGGATAAGCAAGATGCCCCAAATCAGCGATACCTGAACGCAGATAAGCTAGGTCAAGGTCTTGGTTACGATGCGGAGAGTGTGTAAGGTATTCTTCAACTTTCCCAAAGCCAATCTTTTTATTGACTTTAAGGACACGCATGAGAATTTTCTCAGTTGGTAGAGCATTTTCTACAAAGAAAACCAAACCTTCTATCTTTGCGACCCCAGCACCTTCATGAGCCAAATCAACAATTTCAACTTCTACAATATCATTTTTCTTTAACATATTTTTCACTTTCTATCGGCCGACAAAAAAAGACGGCAACATTTCTGTTACCATCTATTATATCATGAAATGACCTAAGCACCAAAACTCTTGAAGAAGTTGACAATCGCTTGCCAAAGGGAACTCAAGAAGTTGCTCCCGTCTTCTAGCGCTTTATTGGCATCAAAGTTGAGATTGATATTTTTAAAACTATCTCCAGCTTGAGAGACAATGCTTTGCTTTAGGTCATTTAGGGTTTTAGTGAAATCAGCATTGTTCAAAATGTCACTCTTTGAGAGATTAAGTGCAAAATTGATGATGATATTGACCTGGTTTCCTGTTATAACCTGATCGAGTTTGTAGTTTTTTAGCGTGTCTTCTACAATTTTGCGGACATCTTCTTCTGTCAGATTACCTTTGGCTTCCTTTGCCTTTGCAATTCCTGCCTTGATATCTGCCATAGCCACATTGAGCTTATTGGCATCGTAACCTGACTTGTCCTTGTTTTCAGCATTGATATCGGATAAGGCTTTTAGCTCCTCTTGAGCCAAGTCTTTATTGGCTTGTGGTACTTTAGCACCATTAGCCTCTAACGAGTAGTAAATCCCAGCTAGAGCGCTCTCACCAGTAACTGGAATGGGTGCTGCAACTGTGATTTTGGCATGCTCCACTCCCAGCGTCACTGCTGCGTTACGGTACATATCCTGCGTCACCTTGGTGATATTTTCGGGCGTTTCAATCTTGACCTCCAGAGGCGACTTGTCACCCAGCTTTTGAATCTTGGCTGACGAATAGAGTTGTAGACTTGCATCATTAGCCACATTCATAATTTTCGAATAGATATCAGGTGTCATAGTTTTAATATCTTTGGTATCTTTCGATGCGTCATAGCCAAGTTTGCTAAGAGTTTGGTTTTTCTGGTCTTCAGTTAGTGAAGAGCCAAGTACATATTCAGGTTGTACATAGGTTTCATCGATTACTTTTTGAACATCTGTTGCTGCGTGGACGCTCGTCATAGCTGTTGCTGCCCACAAAATTGCAGCGCTTGTTAGAAAGAATTTCTTTCTCATAGGGTATTCCCTCCTTTACCTTTCTAGGGTAATAAAACAATCTTAAAGAAAGCTTATAGTGAAAAACACCTGGCAAAACCAGATGTTTAAAAGAAATTAAAGAATTTCATAATATAAAGATTGAATCGAACCTGTCTAGAATAATAATAATTCCCACCATTTTCATAAAGTTCTGCTCCGTGGAAGATAGAAATCGGGTTGATGTAGGTGTAAGTTTTTCCAGTTGTATTTCCAAGAATGGGAGCGACGGTTTCACGAGAATATTGTTTGGCCAAGGCGAGAGTGTTTTCCTTGCCATTTTGAGCGATAAAATCGATATAAGCGGGGCCAAAATTATAGGCTTGCACGGCTGTCCAGACATCAACACCCTTTTCCTGAGCTAGATAGAGATTATCAGTCAATGTCTGAATTCCCTGACGAATGCTCGTCACATTGTCATTGATAGTATTTGTGGTACCGCTAGCAGACTCGCTAGACTGCATGACATCGCCTTCTTTTCCCTTCGTTTCGGTATAAATCATGGCGAGCACAAGCTCTTCATTGGCTGGAGTATCTCTTTCACTGAGGATTTCCCGAACCATAGGTTGGTAGGTCATGACTTGCTTCACATCTTGATGGATATGATAAACTTTATAGACAGCGAAAAGGAAGACTGCTAGCACTAGCACTCTTCGTAGTAATTTAAACATTATTTACTTTGAATATCCTCGATATTTTTGATTAAGATAGAATAGGTTCCATTGTCATTTTGTATAAACTCGACCGATTCTGCGTCTTGGTAAACATTATTGGGAACGATAAGTTCGATTCCGTTTGACAAGGAAAGTTTTTGGTTTTCAAATTTCTTGAGCTGACGACTGGCATCAATTTCATCGAACTGGACTGGTTCTGGTACAGCTTCCTTGACCTGATCGATAAAGCTCAAACGAGCTGTCAGATTGTTATCAAAAAGGTCGTTAGCCAATTTCTCTGGAGACAGTTCATTGCTTTCTTCGAGATTGTTGAAAATAGCTGATTTAACCTTGGATTGAAATTGAAAATCATCTGTGTTAAAAGTTTCAGCAATTCTCTGGGCCGTTTTTTCCAGTTCCTTGATGGATTTTTTTGGTGAAATCTTAGGAGCAACACTTAAGAGATTATCTGAAAAATAATTCAAGAAAGTCCCATTATACTTGATTCGTTTTTCGATGAGATGGTACTTGCGACTTTGAAGATTGACCACCAAGGCCTCGTCAGCTCCCGTTCCAAATCCAGGCAGGTTATTCTGAGTCAGCTTGATTGGATTATCAACTTCCCCACCGAGGTGGGTTAGGGTCTCACGCAGGGCGATTCGCAAGAAAGCGAAATGTTCTACACCTTCTTTCGAAAATTGCACAAAAATCAAGTCATTAGTCTTAAGATTTTCAGAAATACTAAACTCCTCTTTCCAGAGATTAGCCAATGTGGCTGATGTCTCCAACAAATCATCTGTGATGTGATTGAAGAAGGGATTTTCTTCCTCGAAAATCCCAGTCTTAGCTTCATCTGAATACACACGTTCGATTTTCTTACGCAGGTATTCTTCAATTTTTGGAGTGATATTGAGAAACTTATCCGCTAGGAACAGCTCGGTGTCATCTGGGCTGAACTGATGGATAATAGCTTTCTTAATATAAATGTCCATAAAAGTATTAGTCCTCGTATAGTGGGAAGGCATCTGTCAACGCTTTGACTTCGCTTCTCACTTCTTCTAAGACAGCTTCATTTTCTGCATTCTTAAGGGTTTTAATGATGAGTTCAGCCACTTTACGGCTTTCTTCCTCACCAAATCCACGTGCAGTGATGGCTGCAGATCCGATACGAATACCACTTGTCTTGAATGGTGACAAGGTTTCGTATGGGATTGAGTTTTTATTTAGGGTAATATTAACCTCATCCAACAAGTTTTGAGCAACTTTTCCGTTTTCTACAACCTTAGTCACATCCACTAGGAAGAGGTGATTTTCAGTCCCTCCTGAAATGATACGGAAATCAGGGTCTTGCAAGAAGACTTCAACCATAGCCTTGCTGTTTTTGATAACATTGGCAGCATATTCCTTGAAGGCTGGATCCAAAACTTCTTTGAAGGAAACAGCTTTAGCAGCGACAACATGCTCCAAAGGACCGCCTTGAATACCAGGGAAAATAGCTGAATTGATCTTCTTAGCAAGTTCCTCATCATTAGTCAAAATCAAACCACCACGAGGGCCACGAAGGGTTTTGTGGGTCGTTGTTGTAGTGATATGAGCGTATGGTACTGGGCTTGGGTGAAGTCCGGCTGCAACCAAACCAGCGATATGGGCCATATCTACCATGAGCTTAGCCCCAACAGCATCAGCAATTTCACGGAATTTTGAGAAGTCGATAACTTGAGAATAGGCTGAAGCACCAGCTACGATCAGTTTTGGTTTTACTTCTTGGGCTTGTTTCAAGATCGCATCAAAGTCCAAGAGTTCCGTTTCAGGATCCACACTATATGACACAAAGTTGTAGGTTTGGCCAGAGAAGCTAACTGAAGCTCCGTGGGTCAAGTGTCCACCTGCTGCCAAATCCATCCCCATGACCGTATCACCTGGCTCAATCAAGGCCATGTAAGCCGCGCAGTTGGCTTGGCTTCCTGAGTGAGGTTGGACATTGGCGAATTTAGCACCGAAAATTTCTTTCGCGCGTTCAATAGCAAGAGTCTCTACTACGTCTACTACATCAGTTCCACCATAATAACGGCGTCCTGGGTAACCCTCGGCATATTTGTTGGTCAAGATAGACCCTTGAGCAGCCATAACAGCCTTGGAAACCACGTTTTCGGAGGCGATCAACTCAATGTTGTTTTGTTGGCGTTCTTCTTCTTTGGCAATAGCATTCCAGAGATCAGCATCGTATGCTTTAAAATCATCTTTGTCAAAAATCATAGGTCTTCTCCTTTATAGTGTGACTGGTCCTTTAGTTTGTTTTTACAAAATAAACTAAAAGATGCGAATAAACCGTTTTTGCACTTTATCACAAGTATAACCAACTTTTTCATAAAATGCATGAGCTCCCAGACGATGATCAGCAGAGTTTAAGCGGATAAATCCGTAACCCCGTCTTTTTGCTTCTTGATCCAACCCTTGCAGTAAGCTTTTACCGATACCTTGCCCTTGCGCTTGAGGTGAGACTGCTAAGGCTAAGATATTAAATCCTGCTTTGGAATAAAGGGACTCATAGACCTCAGCGTGGACATAGCCAAGCAGGATATGACTAGCTGCATCCTCATAGCCAAGTAGGAAATGATGTGAATCCTGAGATAGTCTAGCTAGTTGACTAGCCGTCTCGTCTGGACTAAAAGAATATCCCAAAGCCTCTTGGTTGATCTCACATATAGCTTTCACATCTGTTTCTTGCAAATCTCTTAGCATCTCATTTCTCCTCAAAAGAAATCTCTGGCAACCGAGCAAGTATATCTTCTCGTTTAATTGCCCCCTGGCGTAAGATTTTCACCTTGTCTCCAGACAAATCCAAAATGGTCGAATCCTGTCCAGTTAGAAAAGCATCGTCTTCCAGACCCAGAACCTCTTGGTCAAAATCCTCTAAAATTTGAGCAAAGGTCACTCCACTTGCCTGACCTGAAATATTGGCAGACGGCCCAATCAAAGGACCTGTCTCTCGGATCAAATCAAGTGTAATGGGGTGACTCGGCATCCGAAATCCCACCGTTACAAGACCAGAATTGACCCAATAGGGAACTCTGTCATTAGCTTCGAGAATAATGGTCAATGGACCCGGTAAAAAGGCCTCTACAAGTTTTTCTAGATAAGTTGGCTGATTCTTTGAAAAGTACAAGATGTCCTCTAGAGAAGCGACATTAAGATTGAGTGCCTTGTCTCTAGGACGACGTTTGAGTTGGTAAACATGGTCGACAGCTTTTTCATCTAAGGCCTTAGCAAAGAGACCATAAACCGTCTCTGTAGGTAGAACAACAGCTCCGCCCTTTTCCAACTCTTGTCTAATCCTGTCCATCATCAACTACAACCATCCTATCTTGACCAAATTGGTCCTTGAGTGTTCGTACCCGTTTTTCAGGAAGATGTTTCCTAAAAAGCGCAGGAACACTTTGACCTTGCTTGTATCCAATTTCAAGGTAAATCTTACCACCATTTGTGAGATAGTCTTTTGCATCCTCCGCAATTCTGCGGTAAATAGCTAGGCCATCCTCATCTGCAAAGAGAGCTAGATGAGGTTCTGAATGCAAAACATTCAAACCAACCTCTGACTCATCTTCACGAGAGATATAGGGTGGATTGGATACAATTATATCATATTTTTCAGAAATTTCTGTAAAACAATCGGATTTTTTTAAAAATATCTGTAGATTCTGAACTTTAGCGTTTTCAGATGCCAAATCTAGAGCATCTTGAGAAATGTCTGCTGCTGCAACTGACCAATCTGGTCTATTTTTTGCTAAAGCAAGGGCGATGGCCCCGCTACCTGTACCGATATCAAGTAATGAAAGATTCGTCTCAGGATTTTCTGCCAAGATAAGTTCTACCAACTCCTCTGTCTCAGGACGAGGAATCAAAACTCGCTCATCCACTTTTAACTGCATTCCAAAGAAATCTGCGTGACCAATGATATACTGAGCTGGTTTGTGAGCTGCTAACTGCTGATAAATTTCTTCTACAAATTGTCTTTCTTTCTCTGTTACCTCTTGCTGAAGGGCAAAGACAAAGTCCGTAAAAGAGAGATTTTTTAAGCTACGATAGACAAAAGAGAGGCTTTCTGCTTCCTCTCCTTGTCTTATCAACTCTTCTTCAAAATCTGAAAATAATTGAGCTAATTTCATTATTTGTTTAATTCTTCTAATTTTTGCGTTTGGTCATAAAGAACCAAGGCATCTACAACTTCATCCAATTTACCAGACAAGATCGTATCTAGTTTTTGGAGGGTCAAGCCAATACGGTGGTCCGTAACACGGTTTTGTGGGAAGTTGTAAGTACGGATCCGCTCTGAACGGTCACCAGTACCGATTGTCGACTTACGCTCAGCATCCTGCTCATCTTGAGCAATCTGAGCAAAGTGGTCAGCAACACGCGCACGGATGATTTTCATAGCCTTCTCACGGTTTTTCTGCTGGGTACGTTCTTCCTGCATCTCAACTTTGATATTAGTTGGCAAGTGAACGATACGAACGGCAGTCGCAACCTTATTGACGTTCTGTCCACCAGCACCTGATGCGTGGTAGATATCAACACGAAGGTCTTTTGGATCGATATCGTATTCTACTTCTTCAACTTCAGGCATAACAAGAACTGTGGCAGTTGAGGTATGAACACGACCTTGGCTTTCTGTCACAGGGACACGTTGCACACGGTGGGCACCTGATTCATACTTGAGTTTAGAGTAAACAGACTGACCTGATACCATGGCAACCACTTCTTTGAATCCACCGACACCGTTCATAGAAGCTTCCATGACTTCAAAGCGCCAGCCTTGGGCTTCCGCATACTTTTGATACATGGTTAGAAGATCACCAGCGAAGAGGGCTGCTTCGTCTCCACCAGCTGCTCCACGGATTTCAAGGATGATGTTCTTGTCATCGTTTGGATCCTTTGGAAGGAGCAAGATTTTCAGTTTTTCTTCGTATTCTTCTTTTTCAGCCTTGGCATCTTTGAGTTCTTGCTTAGCCATTTCTTCCAAATCCGCATCTCCGCCAGATTCCTTAATCATTTCTTCGGCATCAACGATATTTTGAAGGACTTGTTTGTACTCACGGTAGGCTGTTACCGTATCACGAGTAGAAGCCTCTTCTTTTGAAAGCTCCATGAAACGCTTGGTGTCTGATACTACATCAGGGTCACTCAGCAATTCTCCTAGTTCTTCGTAACGGTCTTCTACAGCTTGTAGTTGATCATAGATGTTCATTTTTTCTCCTTATTTCTCAATTGTTAAATCATAGATTGCTACTACTTCGTTCTCAAATATTTCCCCAGTTTCTTTAAATCCATAACTGAGGTAACAAGATCTTGCATGTTCATTTTCTGGTTCATAAGACAACCAAAGTTTATTGCCTAAACCTGCTGACGCTGTCTGAACATAGTCTAGCACTTTATCCATAATTGGTTTAAAATATCCTTGATTTTGAAAATTCTTATCAATCATAAAACGAAATAGTAAATAATTTCCACTACTAATTTCGATCTTTTTATCATAAGCTATCATCACGAAACCTATAATTGCATCATTATCATAAACTGCCAATGGAGCTACAAAATCTCCATTTTTAGTGTAGACATATGCTTCAGCTAAACTAATTGCGTTGGTTGCAATGAATTGTTTTTGATATTCCTTGACATCCAAATTCAAAACATCAAAATAATTTTCCATTGTAACATCTCTTAGTTCAATTGTCATAGTTGTGCTCCTTGTTAGA
This sequence comes from Streptococcus oralis subsp. dentisani, assembly GCF_002096615.1. Classification (GTDB taxonomy): domain Bacteria; phylum Bacillota; class Bacilli; order Lactobacillales; family Streptococcaceae; genus Streptococcus; species Streptococcus oralis_U. The sequence goes on along the minus strand of NZ_NCUX01000033.1, from coordinate 397,011 downwards.
TGTTATCATTGGCGCAAAATAATGTTTTCGGCAGACTGAGATATAGGTTTCATTTCCACCGATCTGAATTTGTTCGCCATCATAGACTGGCACACCATCTTGAGTTCGCAACACCATAGTCGCCTTTTTCTTACAATACTGACAGATGGTCTTTATCTCATCGATTTTATCTGCTAAGAGCAAAAGATATTTGGAACCTTCGAATAATTCATTACGAAAGTCATTTTTCAAACCAAAAGCCATGACGGGTATGTCTAACTCATCGACGACACGAGCTAAGTCGTAAACATGGTGACGCTTGAGAAACTGGGCCTCATCGACCAGCACACAGTATGGTTTTTCAGGTAAGTCTCGGATATAGCCGAAGATATCCGTCGTTTCCTCAATCGCAATGGCTGGGCGTTTCATGCCAATCCGACTAGATACATAGCCGACACCGTCACGCGTATCCAGAGCCGAAGTCATAATCACAACTCCCTTTCCTTGCTCCTCGTAGTTATAGGCCACCTTGAGAATCTCAATCGTCTTACCAGAGTTCATGGTCCCATAACGATAATACAACTGTGCCATGCTTCTATTTCACGTCCATTTCTAAATTTTTGCTACATTCTAGTATATCATAATTTTCTGAAGCTTTAAATGGCAAAATGTGGTAAAATAGAAGAAAGCAAAAACTAGTGGAGGAAGCTATTATGCCATTTGTACGCATCGATTTATTTGAAGGACGCACGCTCGAGCAAAAAAAAGCTCTTGCTAAGGAAGTAACAGAAGCAGTTGTCCGCAACACTGGAGCACCTCAATCAGCTGTCCATGTCATCATCAACGACATGCCAGAAGGAACCTACTTTCCTCAAGGGGAAATGCGCACCAAATAAACTAGCTTAAGCAGAATTGCTTAGGCTTTTTCAATCTCCAAGTAGCATCCATTGAAGAAATGGTTTAAATTTGTTACAATTTGAAAAGAGCCTTGGAGGAATTTCCAAGAAAAGTGTTATTAAAGGAAGAAATATGATTACACGTGAATTTGATACCATCGCTGCGATCTCTACTCCACTAGGCGAAGGAGCAATCGGGATTGTCCGCCTGAGTGGAACTGATAGTTTTACCATTGCGCAAAAGATTTTCAAAGGCAAAGACTTGAGTCAGGTTGCAAGTCATACCCTTAACTATGGTCACATCGTTGACCCTCAGACAGGTAAAGTTATGGACGAGGTTATGGTTGGTGCCATGAAATCTCCAAAGACCTTTACTCGTGAGGATATTATCGAGATCAACACCCATGGTGGGATTGCAGTGACCAATGAAATTCTCCAGCTAGCTATCCGTGAAGGAGCCCGAATGGCAGAACCCGGTGAATTTACCAAGCGCGCCTTTCTAAACGGTCGTGTAGACTTGACTCAGGCTGAGGCGGTGATGGATATCATCCGTGCCAAGACAGACAAGGCTATGAATATCGCAGTCAAGCAACTCGATGGTTCCCTTTCTGATCTTATCAATAATACTCGCCAAGAAATCCTCAATACTCTTGCCCAAGTAGAGGTCAATATCGACTATCCTGAGTATGACGATGTTGAAGAAGCCACTACTGCAGTCGTCCGTGAGAAGACTAAGGAGTTTGAACAACTGCTGACCAATCTCCTTAGAACAGCCCGACGTGGTAAGATCCTTCGCGAAGGAATTTCCACTGCTATCATCGGCCGTCCTAACGTTGGGAAATCCAGCCTCCTCAACAATCTCTTGCGTGAAGACAAGGCTATTGTAACGGATATCGCTGGTACTACACGAGATGTTATCGAAGAATACGTCAATATCAATGGTGTTCCTCTCAAATTGATTGATACAGCTGGTATCCGAGAAACAGATGATATCGTTGAACAAATCGGTGTCGAGCGTTCGAGAAAAGCCCTCAAGGAAGCTGACCTAGTACTACTAGTCCTAAATGCCAGTGAACCACTAACAGCCCAAGACCGCCAACTCTTAGAAATTAGCCAGGACACCAACCGCATTATTCTACTTAATAAAACTGATCTTCCTGAAGCGATTGAAACTTCAGAACTCCCTGAAGATGTCATCCGTATTTCAGTCCTGAAAAATCAAAACATTGATAAGATCGAAGAACGTATTAACAGCCTCTTCTTTGAAAATGCTGGTTTGGTTGAGCAAGATGCCACTTACTTGTCTAACGCTCGTCATATTTCCTTGATTGAAAAGGCAGTCGAAAGTTTGCAAGCAGTTAACGAAGGACTAGAACTTGGCATGCCAGTTGATCTTCTTCAAGTAGATTTGACTCGTACTTGGGAAATTCTCGGAGAAATCACTGGAGATGCCGCACCTGATGAACTCATTACACAGCTCTTTAGCCAATTCTGTTTAGGAAAATAAGCAAAATCCATGATCCTTCTTGCGGTCATGGATTTTATTGTCTTTATTAGTAATCTGGTCTTAAGACACCAGTCACAGTTGCTTTAGTCGCCTCATAGTCGCCGTCAATAACGACCTTGATAATACGTTTTGCGTCCTCTTCTGGCGCTGGAACCAAAGGTAGACGAGTTGGACCCGCTTCAAATCCCATGTAGTTCAAAACGGCCTTGACAGGTGCAGGGCTTGGATAAGAGAAGAGGGCATTGACCTTAGGAATGAATTTCCGTTGAATAGTAGCTGCTTTCTTCATATCACTTTCTGCAATGGCAGTAAACATCTCGTGCATCTCATCCCCGTTTGTATGAGAGGCAACAGAAATAACCCCATCTGCACCAAGGTTCATGGCATGGAAGGCATCTCCATCTTCACCTGTATAAATCAAAAATTCCTCTGGCTTGTGTTCAATCAAGTAAGCCATATTGGCCAAGCTGGTACATTCTTTAACACCGATAATATTAGGATGGTCAGCCAAGCGAAGCATGGTATCAGGAGTCAACTCAACAACCACACGCCCTGGAATGTTATAGATGATAATGGGTAAGTCAGAAGCATCCGCAATCGCCTTAAAGTGCTGGTACATGCCTTCCTGAGAAGGTTTATTGTAGTAAGGCACGATAGCAAGCCCAGCTGCGAAACCACCAAATTCTGCTACTTCTTTGACAAACTCAATCGAGTCACGTGTGTCATTGGTACCTACACCCGCAATCAAAGGAACACGTCCATTGACAACCTTCTGTACAGCCGCAAAGAGTTCCAACTCTTCATCGTGGGTCAAGGTCGGACTCTCTGCGGTAGTCCCAGCTAGCAGAATACCATCTGTATGATGGGCCAATAAATGCTCGATCAAGGCTGGAATAGCATCAAAGTTGATGGAACCATCCTCATGGAAAGGGGTAATGAAGGCCGTGATGATTTTACACTCTTTTAAATCTTGGTAAGACATGTGAAACACCTCTCTATTTCAAAGAAGGAGTTCATTCGAACTCCTAAATCATTATTTCAATTCAAATTTCAGCTCAGCTGTTGGACGGACCAAACCACGCTCATGAAGCGTTTCTACGATCTGTACAGAGTTCCAAGCAGCACCTTTAAGAAGGTTATCTGACACAACCCACATATGGATTCCTTTTTCAGCATCCAAGTCTTTACGGATACGACCAACAAAGGTATCACGTGAGCCGACAGCATTGATGGCTTGTGGATAGATTTGATGAGCTACATCATCTTCAAGAACAGCACCTGGGAAGGCTGAAATAGCTGCTTTCACTTCTTCGATTGGAGCCACTTCTTTTGTTTCGATATAAACTGACTCAGAGTGAGCTGACAAGACTGGAATACGAACACATGTTGCGGATACTGCAATGCTGTCATCTTCCATGATTTTCTTAGTTTCCTTGGTCATCTTCATCTCTTCGTATGTGTAATCATTGTCCGTGAAGACATCGATTTGTGGAAGAGCGTTAAAGGCGATAGGATAGTGTTTCTTGTCACCACCTGAAGGCAAGATTTCCGCATGCAAATCACGTGGATTCACACCGTCATTCAAGACTTCACGAAGTTCACGTTGTGTTTCAAGAATCGCTCCCATACCAGCACCAGAGACTGCTTGGTAAGTTGAAACGATGATACGGTCCAAGCCCCATTTTTGACGGACAGGCTCAAGCGCTACCATCATTTGGATTGTTGAACAGTTAGGACAGGCAATAATCCCGTTGTGGGCATCAAGTGCGTGAGCATTGACTTCTGGAACAACCAAAGGTACGTCTGGATTTTGACGGAAATAAGATGTATTATCTACTACTACCGCTCCAGCTTGAACTGCGTATGGTGCATACTTAGCTGATGTCGAACCACCTGCTGAGAAGAGTGCAATATCAACACCCTCAAAAGCGGTCTCAGTCGTTTCTTCAATCGTAATATCTTGGTCTTTAAATTTCAAAGTCTTACCAGCTGAACGTGCAGAAGCAAGGTAACGAATTTTATCGATTGGAAGTGTTGATTCTTCCAACATTTTTATCATCTGAGCTCCGACAGCACCTGTCGCGCCGACTACAGCAACTGTATATCCCATAAATAACCTCTTTCGGAATTTTCTAAAAATTTCTATAATAGGAATATTATACTACTTTTTCAATGAATTGCAAAGCATTTTGAGGCTATATTTTCTGAAAATTAAAAATCCCTAGTCGTTGACCAGGGACTAAGAGGCATCTTCATGTGATGAGCAGGTTCACACAACTCATCAAGGTCCGCTCCTGCGTTATGACCTCCTTATGCTCAATAGTAGTCCGAAGACTACCTATCGACTCATCGCAACTACTATTCTACTAGATAGAGTCACTTTTGTCAACAGCCAAAATGCTTTAACTTCATTTATACAGGTAGATAAGAAAAACCTTGGTCTCCCAAGGTTATTTCGTTTCTATCATGCTAATTGCCGGGATTGAACCGGCGACCTCATCCTTACCATGGATGCGCTCTGCCAACTGAGCTAAATCAGCTTACCTAAAAAGTATACTATAGTTCTATGCTCTTGTCAAGCGCTCTCTTTTAATTTTATGGAATGAAAAAATCTAGATTTAGCAAGAATCTAGCTTATAAACTTCTTATTTTGTTAGATCGATTCGCTGTCCCAGTTTATTGATCAAAATCGCACCTACGATAAGTGATGCAAACTCACCAATTCCAGTAGAGAACCATGTGAAGAAGAACGGAGCTTCTGCAACGATATGGAGTTCAGCTGCAATGGTAATCATTGAAATGGAGAACAGGATTGAAAAGAAGAAATGATCTTTACGAATCAAACCATTGAACAGATAGTCATTTTTGTATTTGCTAAAGAGCCATACACCTAGACTTAGGAAAACTAGGGTAGATCCCCCACCGACAAAGACATCTATTAGACCAAAGCTAAAGAAATTAGCAATCATACAACCAATCGTCACACCGATGATATATTTGGGATTGTAAAAGGCCAAGAAATTCATCATCTCAGAAATACGGAACTGGTAAGCACCGTAGCTAATGGCATTCAGCGGTGGGGTAATGGTCAAAACCACATAGATAGCAGCAACGATAGCAATATCTGCCATGTCACGAACAGTTAATTTTTTCATGTTTTCTCCTTTAGCGGTTTCCCGCGTAAAATATGCTTGGTGAAAGAAGCTAAGCACCAAGGGTTGAGATTATCAACCTTACTAGTATAGCACATTAGCTAGCATTATGCTATACTAAAATCATGAAAAAACGAATAAAAGCTTTCTTTGATAACGAGATTCTCTCCTACCTATTTTTTGGTGGTGCTACTACTCTGGTTTCTATTGTATCACGTTTGGTTATTTACCATATCAGCCACCAGGAAATCCTTGCAACTGCCCTTGCAAATATTATTGGGATTCTCTTCGCCTTTCTCACAAATGATACAATTGTCTTTAAACAAGAGAGAAGGAATTGGCCGACTCGCCTGGCTAAATTTTTCTTAGCTCGTCTCTCAACACTTGGTCTTGACGTTCTTTTAACTTATATCTTTGTTACATCTTATCCCAATATTATCGGGCAATTTGTCAACGATCAACTAGATCAGGTAAATACCATCGAAACGCTAATTGCGCAGGTTTTGATTATCATTCTTAACTATATTTTTAGTAAAGTATACGTTTTTTATAAATGAAATGGATGTCATTAAGCATTAAGGTTGCAATATCTAGGTATTTCAGGTACAATTAAGATTAGTTTTTGAAAGGAAATTATGAAAATGTTAAAAGATCTTAAAGAATTTTTGCTTCGTGGCAATGTCGTTGATCTCGCTGTCGGTGTGATCATCGCCTCTGCTTTTGGTGCTATCGTTACTTCACTTGTAAATGACATCATCACTCCACTTATCTTGAACCCAGCTTTGAAAGCGGCGAACGTAGAACGTATCGCTGAACTTTCATGGAATGGTGTTGGTTACGGTAGCTTCTTGAGTGCTGTTATCAACTTCTTAGTGATTGGTACTGTTCTTTTCTTCGTTATCAAGGCTGTTGAAAAAGCTCAAAATCTTACTAAGAAAGAAGAGCCAGCTGAAGATACACCTGCTGCTCCAACTGAACTAGAAGTTCTTCAAGAAATCAAAGCTCTTCTTGAGAAAAAATAAGACAAAAAAGGATCTAGCTTCATGCTAAATCCTTTTTTCTTTAGTCTTTCGGCAACTTACCTGCCTTTTCTAGCATTTTTTTAATTAAGTAAGGCATCTTCACATTTTCACGGCCTTTTTTCTCAATGAGTTTTTTCACAAATTCTGGCATCTGAAGGTCATCTGTTTCTTCCATAATATCCTTGGTGGTTGCTGAAGGAGCTAACTCATCAAAGGTTTCTTCTTCTGGGAGAAAAGCTTTAAATTCTTTTTGTTCGTTGGCTCTTACAGTAGCAACTAAAGCGTCAATTAAACGGCCATCAGTATTTGGCATAGCTGGTCGATGGTAGGTGACACCTAATTCTTGACATAATTCATAACATTCTACATCGTTATCAAAAAGAACTTCAATATGCTCACTGATAAAGCTAATTGGTACAAAAATATAATGCTCTGGATGTTGCTTTTGTTCTCGCAAATATTCTAAGACATCTGGCTTGATCCAAGGGATTCCAATATCACTCTCGCTCTGCCAAGTATTGGTATACTGATCTGCTGTTAGACTGAGTTGCTCTGCTATCAACTTGCTATTATCAAAAATCTGATCGATATAAGGATCGCCAAAGTCCAAGGCAAAAATTGGAACACTATGGGCTGAAAAGATTACCTTGAAGGATTCTTCTCCCACATCGTTCCGTAAAATTTTGCTAATCTCATCTGTCCAAAAATTCAGCAAAGACTGTTGCTTATACCAATCCTTAATGACTAAAAACCGGATCTGCTGGCTCTCCAGAAACTTTTCATACCCCATAACCGAGTAGAAGGAATAATGTGGTTCTAAAATCAAACAAATACACTCTTCAACACCATCAGCCTCCATCTGCTTGATCACATCAGGGATAAAGGGCCGAGAAAATTTGTTGGCAAAGTAGATGCCATACTCTTCTCCTAAACGTTCCTTGACTAAATTGACCTCCTCACGTGTAATCCTCTGAAGCGGTGTTCCACCTATACGAACATAATTGTCATAAAGAGTCTGAATCTCGTGATCCTTGGGTCTGATTCCACGACGAATATTGGTAAAAAAATCCGCCACACTCTCAAAGGTAATCTCTTCTGGCGAACCGAATGTCATCATTAAAATTGCTTTTTTCATTGATATGTCCTTGTGATGTTTTTTTCAATTACCATTCTACCATGAAATATATAATAAATAAACGCTTTCATTCATTTTATTTTTATTTACTTCTCTTTGTCTTTCTCTCCATTCTATGATACAATGAAAAAAATGATATTAAAGGAGTTTTTATGACTTATCCGAACCTTTTAGAGCGTTTCTTGACCTACGTTAAGGTCAATACGCGTTCTGATGAACACTCTACTACTACTCCAAGTACGCAAAGCCAGGTAGATTTTGCGACCAATGTTCTGATTCCTGAAATGAAACGTGTCGGTCTGCAAAATGTTTACTACCTCCCGAATGGTTTCGCCATTGGTACCTTACCAGCTAATGATCCCAGCCTGACACGTAAGATTGGCTTCATCTCCCACATGGACACTGCTGACTTTAATGCTGAGGGAGTTAATCCGCAAGTTATCGAAAACTATGATGGTGGAGCTATCGACTTAGGTGATTCTGGATTTAAACTAGATCCGGCTGACTTCAAGAGTCTTGAGAAATATCCAGGCCAAACCCTCATCACAACCGATGGCACGACCTTGCTGGGTGCTGATGACAAGTCAGGGATCGCTGAGATTATGACTGCTATTGAATATCTGACTGCTCATCCCGAAATCAAACACTGTGAGATTCGAGTTGGTTTTGGACCAGATGAAGAAATCGGTGTTGGAGCTAACAAGTTTGATGCTGAAGACTTTGACGTTGACTTTGCCTATACTGTTGATGGTGGACCACTAGGGGAGCTTCAATACGAGACTTTCTCAGCAGCTGGTGCTGAACTCCATTTCCAAGGTCGCAATGTCCACCCTGGTACTGCTAAAGGTCAGATGGTCAATGCCCTTCAGCTAGCAATTGATTTTCATAATCAACTTCCAGAGAGTGACCGACCTGAACTGACAGATGGATACCAAGGTTTCTATCATCTTATGGATGTGTCAGGCAGTGTCGAGGAGGCGCGTGCAAGCTACATCATTCGCGATTTTGAAAAGGATGCCTTTGAAGCGCGTAAGGAAGCCATGCAGAACATTGCTGACAAAATGAATCAAGAGCTTGGGAATGATCGCGTTAGCTTGACTCTGACAGACCAGTACTACAATATGAAAGAAGTTATCGAGAAAGACATGACACCCGTTACCATTACTAAAGCTGTTATGGAAGATTTAGGTATCACGCCTATTATCGAACCAATCCGTGGTGGGACAGATGGATCTAAGATTTCCTTCATGGGTATCCCAACTCCAAATATCTTTGCTGGTGGTGAAAACATGCATGGACGTTTTGAATACGTCAGCCTTCAGACTATGGAACGTGCAGTTGATACTATCATTGGCATTGTATCTTATAAAGACTAAAAAAGACGAGGTAGCTCAGCTACTTCGCCTTTCTTTTTATTCGTTTGGTTGAGCACTTGGCTCAGACTCACTTTTCGCTTGCTTTTCTGTTGGTTGAGAAGAAGCTGTTTCACTGTCTTTCTCAGACTTGGATTGGCTAGCAGTTTCACTTGCTGTTGAACGGAGTTCTTGGTTCAAGCTTATGATCTCTTTAGCTAGAGTGAGGAGACCTTCTTTATCACTGCTTTTGGCTGCAAGTTGATCAAATAGGGCATCAACTCGTTCAAAGTCAGCATCGGACCCTTTGTTATCCTCTAAGTACTTGTGAAGAGAGAGCAAGACATTATAGAGTTTTTGGTAGATGATCACCGTTTGTGGATCTTGTTCCGCTTCTTTTTTCTCTCGTTGGATAGTCGCTGCAATACGATTCAAGAGATCCTCAAGTTGTGTTTTAGCTTCGTCAAGGTCTGCATTTTCCTTTTCAGTAGCCGCTTTGATATTAGCTGCTTCTTCAGCTAGGGATTGTTTGACACCATCTTCTTTAACACGTGCTAGGAGTTGGGCAGCTTTAGTTAGGAGAGCATCCACTTCTTCCTTCTTAACATGACTAACCCGCTCTTCTGGCATAAAATCACCGTAGAGTTCTTTTAGGAATTCATAGATGGCTGTCTTAGCAGTTTGACTATCTACTTTTTCCGTATCTAGAATAGTCTTACCAACTTTTGTAGAAACGGGTTCTTCTTTGAGAGCTTCTTCTACTTCTAGCTTAGTTTGGTAAATAGTTGGGAATAACTTGTTCAAGTCGGTTGCTTTGAGGAAAGATTGTGACTGGTAAAGTTCCCAAGTCAACTTAGCAACACGGTTCCGAAGTTCTTCTCTCAAACGACCATCAGACACATGTTCATAGAAATACTTGATGTACTCTACTGTTGTAACCCCTGTTCGATCTCGGAAATCTTGCAAGGCCTGCAGTTTCGCTTCAATGGCAGCCAACTCTGTCTCATCCTGTGCTAGTTTTGCTTCCTGCAAATGTACCAAAAGATCTTTCTTAGGCAAGCCATAAGTATCTGTATCCAATGTATTGATCTTATCTACTAGAGCTTGGTACTTCTTATCTAAAGGTGAAGTTTCAACCGGTGCCACACTTTGATCCACATGGATATACTGTTTATCAAAGAGATCCAAGGCTGCTAGGTATCCAGCAGTTGAGTTTGTTGCCAGTTTTTTCATATTTTCGGTGAACTGCCCCAAAGCAAGTTCAACACGTCTCTGCATGATTGGCTGGTCTTTGTAGAGACTTCTACTTTCCACTAAAAGTTGATCAACTTTAGAAAGAACAGTTTGTTCATCAAAAGCCCCAGGTTGATAGGCTGATTGTAGGGCTGGAATCTTGTTCTTTAATGCTACCTCATATCCCTTGGTCTGAACCTTAATGTAGTGATTGTGGTCACCATGAGGAATCACAAAACTACCACTTTCTACCTGTAAACTATAAGGAGATACCCCATCACGTAGGGCAGTCGTATACAGTTCATTTAGGAAATCCAGTTCTGGATTCCCAGTTTGGAGAGGAATACGAACATGTTCTTTTCGAACAGCATAGGGATGGATATGGGTTGGATCATAGGCTTGATCCGGATTTCCAAAGACAAAGAATCCATTTGAAATGCGAATCGCTTCGAGCGGTACTCCGTAGGTCTGTGAGATATACTTGATTTTTTCTTCATCGCTAGCATCTCTTGAGAAACTTTCCACAGTCTTTGCAAGTGGTTGAACGTGCTGCAGCTGATGATTTTCTTTCAAGTGATCTTGGGCAGCTTTGATTTGGGATGCAGTCAAGTCCTTCTTAAAGAAATAATGAGCGTGATCTCCATGAGAAACTACAAAACCTTGCTCATCTTCACTAATAACACGGTCAGCTGCAAAACCATGATCATGGTCTTCACCGTGGTGGTGGTCATGGTCTTCATGGTTGGTATCCTGACTTCCATGGTCACCGTCTTGGTCATGAGGATGATCTTGTTGAGCTGGATGCTCTGCTGGTTTGCTTGGATTTTCCAAAGGTGTTGGCTTCCCACTGTCGCTAGATAAAGGAATCATACGCGCAATCTTTTCTTCCAAGGCAGAAAGTTTTGTATATGGGATGAAATGATAGTGATTTCCGTGAGGAATCGCCACACCACTCGGCGTTCTACTTGAAATCTTAGCAGGGTCAAAAATCAAGCCATCTGATTCAGCATAACGTTGACTACTTGGAAGAGCATAGAGTTGCTGCAATAGAGTCTGTAAGCTCTCATCTTGATTGCTTGGTGTTTCAGCTTCTCGACTAAGATTGGTCGTTTGACTGGTTGCGTTTGGACTCGGACGATAGTCAGTCACACTTGCTTGTTTTCTAGTTCCAGAGAGGTAGGCTTGGGCAGCAGCCAATTCGCTAGCAGACAAGGAACTCTTTGGAATGTAGTGGTAATGTCCACCGTGAGGGACGATATAAGCATCACCAGTATCCTCTATAATATCAGATGGATTAAAGATGTAACCATCATCGGTAGTATAACGCCCTTGTGATCGAGCAAGTGTCACTGCACTGTTAGAAGTTGGTGCATCGTGAGTATGACCTTGTTTTTGGCGCTCAATTTCGCCCTTCGTACGAATATTATCAGCATGAGCCGCATCTTTAAGGTAGACATAATACTTACCATCCACCTTGATAATATAACCACCTTTGATTTCATTGACAATATCAGCATCTTTCAGTTGATAATTGGCATCTTTCATCAAAAGTTCTTCACTGAAAATTGCATCAAAAGGAACTTTACCATTGTAATAATGGAAATGATCTCCGTGTGAAGTCACATAACCTTGATCGGTGATTTTCACGACAATTTGTTCAGCCTGAATGTCTTCTTTTTTGCTAACTTGATCTGGTGTTTGGGTCGCTGTTTTTTGAGAGTCTTGCTTCCCATCGACATAAGACACACGGTTATTATCTTTGTTTCCTTCTACTTGGTGTTGATTTAATGCATAGATGCAAAGGCTTAGGGAAAGGACAAGAGCCGATCCTGCTGCAAGGTATTTCTTCTTCATTTTCATTATCTCCTCATTTTAATTCTTCTGCAAGAACATTCATGTTTTCTTCTAGATTTTCTAAGTAAGTTTTGTCATTTTCAGGATCCGCTTCTAAAGGATTGAGTGTCTTTAGGCTAACTCCTGTTGATTTGACCAAGGTCTCAGCAACTTTAGAAGAAGCATTGCTCTCAGTAAAGATAGTTTTAACCTTATAGGTCTTAACAAATTCTTGGATTTCTGTCAACTGTCTCGGACTTGGCTCTTGTTCAGGGGAAATTCCTGCTATACCAAGTTGTTTCAAACCAAAGCGTTTAGCGAGATAAGAAAAGGCTGTGTGTTGCGTAACAAAAGTCTTTTGACTCGCTTTTTCAAAAATAGGTTGGTATTTCCTGCTTAATTCTTGAGCTTTAGCGATAAAGTCTTTGGCATTCTTTTGATAAGTTTCCTTATTGGCACTATCAAGCTCCGAAAGTTTATCCGCAATAATCTGCGCTTCTTCGCCTGCTTTTTCAGGATCTAACCAAGTGTGAGGGTCGTAGAGTGTTTTTTCATCGATACCATCACCAGCTTCTACATCTTCTAAGCCCGGTACACGCTCCAAGGTCATTCCTTCAGAAGCTTCCAAAACTTTAACTTTTGAGTTTTTCAAGTTAGGATCCAGACTTCCCGCCCAAGACTCCAGTGTATGCGAGTGGTAGACAAAGACATCCGCGTCATAAATAGCAGCAATGTCATTTGCTGACGGTTCAAAGGAGTGAATTCCACTACTAGACTGAATCATCCGAACATCATTCAAGTCCCCCGATACCTCTTTGACCATGGCATAGATTGGGTAAAAACTTGTTACAATCTTCATCCCTTTTGCTTCTTGTTTTTCTTTTTGGCTACATGCTCCTAATACAAGAACCAACAGACTTGCCACTAATAATAGAAATGTTCTTTTTTTCATCATTACTCCTTAACTAGTATTTAACCATTTAATTAACTAGTAAATAGTTTATCTTTATTTACACTATATGTCAAGATATTTTACATATTTTCATGAAAAAAATGAGAACTAGAACTTACATTCTGTTCTCATTTTCGATTTTAACTTTTCTAGTTCTCCTATTCTGTTTTTAGGAGCTAGAAAATTGTATTAGGTTTATCTGCCCTCCTTTAACAATGCCAACAACTTTTCAGCTTCAGCCATAATGCTATTGTTGTCCTGGGCACCAAATAGCAGATTATTTTTTAAACCTGTGAGAGTTTCTTTGGCATTGGACTTGATAATGGGGTCTTGGATCTTTGCAAGTAGCTCTTCAGCCTCTCTCAACTTCGCTTCAACCTTTTCAGTCTCGACCTGAGGTTCTTCTGGTTCCTCTGGTGATTCTTCTTCCGGCTCCTCAGTTGGTTTTGGAGATTCTGGTTTCTCACTTTGAGGCTTCTCTTCGCGTGGCTTTTCTTCCTCAGGTTTGTCTGTCCGAGGTTTCTCCTCTGATGGTTTTTCCGTTTGATTGTTATCAGCTTGACCATTTTGGTTTCTTTGAACATGGTCACTTGCATTGCCCCAACCACTATCTGAATGCGGACGTTCGTTTGGATGTTCGACATAGTACTTGACAGTCGCAAAGAGATCTTCTAGACTATACCCCTTAGGTGCCTCATAAAGTCCTTCGTCAAACCACTCAAATTTGATGTTATGGTAATGATCATAATGAGGAATGATTAAACTACCGTTTTTAACTTCCACGGTATGTTGGAGATTGTAAGGCATACGATCAAGCGGCACCTTCTTAGCTGCTTTCACGCGGTTGTAGATAGCTTCTGCTCCTTTAGCCTCCGTATTTCCTGGATTCTGATGGTCTGTTGAAGGAGGAGTCAAACCTTTCTCTTTAGCATAAGCCTGGGCTGCCGCTCTTTCGGCTTCAGACAAACTATCTTTTTTAATCCAATGACTATGAGTCATATGTGGAGTTACATAGGCATCCCCCTCATCACTGGTGATATCACGAGGATCAAAGATATAGCCATCTTCTGTTGTATACTTGCCTGCAAACTTAGCTACCTGAATCTCATCATCTGTGTAAGCAATTTGCGCATTTGGTTTTCCCAGACGTTCTGGATGACGAATCGGCGCTAGGAAGGCCAGAATATCATCCACCAACTTGACTTTATCACTTGAGGCATCGTTGAGTCGTTCCAACAGTTTATCCAAAGTGTTAAAATCAGTTTGACGCCCTTTATTAGAAATCAAATCTTGATGAACTCTTGCTAGTAAATCATAAGCCTTATTGTAAAATTCACGATCAGTAGACGGGAGGTTGGTTTTCTTAGCTCCTAGCTTATGAGCTAAACTTTCTTGCTTGGTTAGTTTACTATCAATGGCTGCAGCAGTTTCTGCTGAAAGCTCCTTGGCAGGAATATAACGCGAGGTTCCATTCTCCTCAAATACATAGCCATCAGCTACTTTTCGAATCGCCTGTTTGACTAATTTCTCATCAATTGGATTGCTTGGAGCTGGTTGAGGATTTGGTGCAGGTTGTGGAGTCGGACTAGGTTCTGGAGTCGGTTGTGGACTTGGTTCTGCTGGTCTTGAATCCGGCACCCAATGATTCGAACGATAGCGAGGTGGGATGATGCGAGCGATTCGTTCTTCCAATTCAGACATCTGTGAATAAGGGATGAAATGGTAATGGTTCCCATGAGGCACTGCAACCCCTCTGGCTGTGCGACTTGTGATTTGTGCTGGGTCGAAAACAAGGCCATCAGATTCCACATGTCGTTGGCTCAAAGGCAGTTTGTAGAGCTGTCTCAAAAGACTATCAATGTCATCACTTTGACTTACTTGGCTATCGTTGCTACTGTTGTTAGCTGTGTTCGTGTTCGTATAGCCACTGCCTTGGTTATTATAGGATGGGGTCCATCTATCTACATCGCTGCTAGCACTGTTGTTATTGGTACGGCGATAAGTAGGCGTATTTGATCGGCCACTTCTACCAGATAGAAAGGCTTCTGCTGCAGCCAATTCGCTGGCTGATAACTCATTCTTAGGAATGTAATGGTAATGATCGCCATGAGGAACGATATAAGCATCACCAGTATCTTCAATGATATCAGAGGCATTAAAGATATAACCATCATCTGTGGTGTAGCGTCCCTGTGAACGCGCCAAGGCTACCGCACCATCGTTTGCTGAAGTTCCTCTTTCACGATGCTGACTATGTTCTTGTTTTTGCCGATTGATTTCTTCTTTTGTACGGACATTATCAGCATGGGTTGCATCCTTAAGGTAAACATAGTATTTTCCATCTACCTTGATAACATAACCACCCTTGATTTCACTGACAATATCCTCGTCCTTGAGCTGGTAGTTTGGATCCTTCATCAGCAACTCTTCACTGATGATAGCATCATAAGGAACCTTGCCATTGTAATAATGATAGTGGTCGCCATGTGAAGTAACATAGCCTTGGTCTGTTATCTTGATGACGATTTGTTCGGCATTGATGCCTTCTTTTTTACTGACCTCATCAGGAGTCAGATTCTCTGTTTTTTGCGCAGCTTGTTTACCATCAACATAAGACACACGGTTATTTTCCTTTACTGTTCTAGCTTGATACAGTCCCAACTCGTAAGAGCAAACACTTAAAATTAAAGCTGCCGCAGAACCAGCAAGGTATTTTTTATTAATTTTCATCGAAACTCACTTTCTTTTTGATATTTCTAGTTGCAATTCATTTCTAAATTGCAGAAACTCCTCTCTATTACTTAACTGGTTAATAGTTTACTCCTAAATTTCCAACTTGTCAAGAATTTTATAAACCAGTTAAGTATTTTTGCTCTGACCACAACTTTCTCTAGAATGGACTTTATATAAGAAAGATCATCTTGAACATTTTTTTAAAATATCTAAAAAAATCCCTGCAACTGAGTTGCAAGGACCTTTCGATTAATCAAAATTAACGTATTCTTTTTGAAGTTCAAGAACTTCTTCCATTGTTGAGCATTCTGTAAGGGCACGGTTTGCGTACTCTTCCATCTTAGCTGTGTCAAGTTTCTTCATCAAGCTACGTGTACGAAGTACAGATGTTGCTGACATAGAGAACTCATCCAAGCCCATTCCGACAAGAAGTGGAACAGCTTGTTGGTCACCAGCCATCTCACCACACATACCAGCCCATTTACCTTCAGCGTGAGCTGCTTTGATAACGTTGTTGATCAAACGTAGGATTGATGGGTTGTATGGTTGGTAAAGGTATGAAACTTGCTCGTTCATACGGTCTGCTGCCATTGTGTATTGGATCAAGTCGTTTGTACCAATTGAGAAGAAGTCAACTTCTTTGGCAAATTGGTCTGCAAGCATAGCCGCTGCAGGAATCTCGATCATGATACCAACTTGGATATTATCCGCAACTGCAACACCTTCAGCAAGAAGGTTTGCTTTTTCTTCATCAAAGACTGCTTTCGCTGCACGGAATTCTTTCAAGAGCGCAACCATTGGGAACATGATACGCAATTGACCGTGAACAGACGCACGAAGAAGAGCACGGATTTGTGTGCGGAACATAGCATCTCCAGTCTCAGAGATAGAGATACGAAGAGCACGGAATCCAAGGAATGGGTTCATTTCGTGAGGCATATCGAAGTAAGGAAGTTCCTTATCTCCACCGATATCCATTGTACGAACGACAACAGGTTTACCGTTCATTCCTTCAAGTACAGCCTTGTATGCTTCGTACTGCTCGTCTTCTGTTGGGAAGTCTTGAGAATCCATGTACAAGAATTCTGTACGGTAAAGACCAACAGCTTCAGCACCGTTGTCATTGACACCTTCAACGTCTTTTGGAGTACCGATGTTGGCAGCCAATTCGAAGTGTTTGCCATCAGCAGTCACTGTTTTAGCATCTTTCAAGAGTGCCCATTCAGCTTTTTGTTGAGCATACGCTTCACCAGCTGCTTTAAATTCTGCTGCTTGTTCATCAGTTGGGTTGATAATAACCTCACCTGTGATCCCGTTAACGGCAAGGATGTCACCGTCTTTAACGATTTCAGTGATGTTGTTTGTACCCAATACAGCAGCGATTTCAAGTGTACGTGCCATGATAGCTGAGTGGCTTGTACGTCCACCGATGTTGGTTACAAAAGCTTTTACAAAGTTCTTGTCCAATTGAGCTGTATCAGAAGGAGTCAAGTCATGTGCGATGACGATTACTTCTTCATTGATAGAAGCTGGGTTTGGCAATTTTTTACCAAGAAGATTTGCCAATACACGTTTTGTCACGTCGCGGATATCCGCTGCACGTTCTTGCATGTATGGGTTGTCTTCCATACCCTCAAAGATAGTGATAAACATGTCTGTCACTTCTTTCAGACCTGCTTCCGCATTCACTTTCTTAGCACGAATTGTTTCTTTGATTTGACTAATCATTTCTGGGTCAGCAAGAACCATTAAGTGAGCGTCAAATACTTGAGCAGCTTCTTCACCTAGCGTACCTACTGCTTTCTCACGAATAACAGAAAGCTCGTCTTGTGATGCTTTTAGAGCGACATCAAGGCGAGCTTCTTCTGCGTTTGTATCTTCGACTGTAATAGTCTCAAATGACAAATCCGGTTGAACGAGTAGATATGCTTTTGCAACTGCAACACCGTCTGATGCTGCGATTCCTTTAAGCATTTCTGTCATTTCCTTATGCCAATCCTTCTTTTTCCATTGTTTCTGAGATAGCAGCGATTGCATCGTCAGCATCTGCACCTTCAGCTGAAATTGTAACGTCAGCGCCTTGGCCAACACCAAGACTCATAACACCCATGATAGATTTAAGGTTTACTGATTTACCTTTGTACTCAAGAGTGATATCTGAAGCAAATTTGCTAGCTGTTTGTACCAACAATGTTGCTGGACGTGCGTGGATACCTGTTTCTGCCACTACGTGGAAATCTTTAGAAGCCATAGTTTGACTCTCCTTTAAGTGTTTTCTATTTGAGTTATAAGTGATAACCCTTACAATAGTGTATTATATCACCTTCAAGATAATTTTTCAAGTGTTTTATGGACTTTCTTCAATTTCCTTTCAGATAACTTGCTGAAAATCTTCTATATAAATTACCAACATACAGGATATAGTTTTGAGTTCTCATCAGTCTTTGATAGGTCAATGAAAACGCAATCTTTACCAATCGTCTCATACTATATATAGTGTCCTGATTTTAAATATTTTTATCTAAAACACAATATTTAGTCAAAATTGTTTGACAAAGTTTTTTTTTCTGATATACTAAGAAAGTAATCAAATTTTATGAGGAGTTACGAAAATGGTAACGGTTTATTCTAAAAATAATTGTGTACAATGTAAAATGACCAAGCGTTTCTTGGATAGCAACAATGTCGCTTATCGTGAGATCAATCTCGATGAGCAACCTGAGTACGTCGATCAAGTTAAAGAGCTCGGTTTCAGCGCTGCTCCTGTTATCCAAACACCAACTGAAGTCTTTTCAGGCTTCCAACCAGGAAAACTGAAACAATTAGCATAATCTTAGTACATCATCCAGAAGAAACTCGCTTCTAGGGCTAACTTAGAAGCCTTTCTTTTGTAATTAGATAAGGGAAATTTTATGGGATTAAAACATCTTGAGGACGTAACTTACTTCCGTCTTAATAACGAAATCAACCGTCCTGTTAATGGACAAATCATGCTGCATAAAGATAAAGAAGCCTTGGATGCCTTCTTTAAAGAAAATGTAGTACCAAATACAATGTTTTTTGATTCAATCACTGATAAAATCAACTACCTCATTGAACACAACTACATCGAAACTGCCTTTCTCAAGAAATACCGTCCAGAGTTTTTGGAAGAATTGCATCAATTCATCAAGGATCAAAACTTCCAATTCAAGTCATTCATGGCTGCCTATAAATTTTACAACCAGTATGCCTTGAAGACTAACGACGGTGAATACTACCTTGAAAGCATGGAAGACCGTGTCTTCTTTAATGCACTTTACTTTGCTGACGGGGATGAAGCAATTGCGACTGATATTGCCAATGAAATCATCCACCAACGCTACCAACCTGCTACTCCTTCCTTCTTGAATGCTGGCCGTGCTCGTCGTGGGGAGTTGGTATCTTGTTTCTTGATTCAAGTGACTGATGATATGAACTCTATCGGACGTTCTATCAACTCTGCTCTTCAACTTTCACGTATCGGTGGTGGTGTGGGAATTTCCCTCAGTAACCTTCGTGAAGCTGGAGCTCCTATCAAGGGTTATGAAGGTGCTGCTTCTGGTGTCGTACCAGTTATGAAACTCTTCGAAGACAGTTTCTCTTACTCAAACCAACTCGGGCAACGTCAAGGTGCTGGGGTTGTCTACCTCAATGTCT
Organism: Streptococcus oralis subsp. dentisani; assembly: GCF_002096615.1. Taxonomy (GTDB): domain Bacteria; phylum Bacillota; class Bacilli; order Lactobacillales; family Streptococcaceae; genus Streptococcus; species Streptococcus oralis_U. The sequence continues at coordinate 377,539 of NZ_NCUX01000033.1, read as the reverse complement.
TTCACCCAGATATCATCGCTTTCCTTTCCACTAAGAAAGAAAATGCCGATGAAAAAGTTCGTGTAAAGACCCTTTCACTTGGTGTTGTAGTACCAGATAAATTCTACGAATTGGCGCGTAAAAATGAAGAAATGTACCTCTTCAGCCCGTACTCTGTAGAACTTGAGTATGGTGTGCCATTCAACTACATCGACATCACTGAAAAATACGATGAATTAGTCGCAAATCCAAATATCCGCAAGACAAAAATCAAGGCGCGTGATTTGGAAACTGAAATCTCTAAATTGCAACAAGAGTCTGGTTACCCTTATGTCGTCAACATTGATACAGCTAACCGCGCAAATCCTGTTGATGGTAAGATTATCATGAGTAACTTGTGTTCTGAGATTCTTCAAGTTCAAGAACCAAGCTTGATCAACGATGCTCAAGAATTCCTACAAATGGGAACGGACGTTTCATGTAACCTTGGATCAACCAACGTGGTCAACATGATGACTTCACCTGACTTTGGTCGTTCTATTCGCGCTATGGTTCGTGCCCTTACTTTCGTTACAGATAGTTCACACATCGTAGCTGTCCCTACTATCGACCACGGAAACAGTTTAGCTCACACCTTTGGTCTTGGTGCCATGGGGCTTCATAGTTACCTTGCCCAACAACTGATTGAGTACGGATCACATGAGTCAATTGAATTTACAAGCATCTACTTTATGCTTATGAACTACTGGACCTTGGTGGAGTCAAACAATATTGCGCGCGAACGTGGTATCACCTTCCACAACTTTGAAAAATCAGACTACGCTAACGGTAGCTACTTCGACAAGTATGTGACAGGCGAGTTTATTCCAAAATCAGACCGTGTTAAAGAACTTTTCAAAGATGTCTTTATTCCAAGTGCTGCGGATTGGGCTGAACTTCGCGAAAAGGTTCAAGCAGATGGTCTTTATCACCAAAACCGTCTTGCTGTAGCGCCAAATGGTTCTATCAGCTACATTAACGATGTTTCTGCTTCTATCCACCCGATTACACAACGTATCGAAGAACGCCAAGAGAAGAAAATCGGTAAGATCTACTACCCTGCTGCAGGCTTATCAACAGATACTATCCCTTACTACACTTCTGCTTACGACATGGATATGCGCAAGGTGATTGATGTTTACGCTGCTGCGACTGAGCACGTGGACCAAGGACTTTCCCTCACTCTCTTCATGCGTAGTGACATTCCAAAAGGTCTTTACGAATGGAAGAAAGAAAACAAACAAACGACACGTGACTTGTCTATCCTTCGTAACTATGCTTTTAACAAGGGTATCAAATCTATCTACTACGTCCGTACCTTTACAGACGACGGTGGGGAAGTTGGTGCTAACCAATGCGAAAGCTGTGTGATTTAATTTTTATCTGAAGCAACCACATTTTCTCAGACTACTGATTAAATTACCCGCCATACAAAACTTGATAAGTATCTTAAATACCATGAAAAACTAAAAAGTCGGGCTTCCGACTTTTTGTGCGATACTCTTCTCAGACTATGATAAAATAGAGATGATTCGACAATCGCATTATTACATACAGAAAGAGATTTCAAATGGAAACTTACTACAAAGCCATTAACTGGAATGCCATCGAAGATGTCATCGACAAATCAACTTGGGAAAAGCTAACGGAGCAATTCTGGCTCGATACGCGTATTCCCTTGTCAAATGACCTAGACGACTGGAGAAAACTATCAAACAAAGAAAAAGACTTGGTTGGAAAAGTCTTTGGTGGTTTAACGCTTCTTGATACCATGCAATCTGAAACAGGGGTTCAGGCTCTTCGTTCTGACATCCGTACACCGCATGAGGAAGCTGTTTTTAACAACATCCAATTTATGGAATCTGTCCATGCAAAATCTTATTCTTCTATCTTCTCTACCTTGAATACCAAGGCTGAGATTGAAGAAATCTTTGAATGGACCAACACAAATCCCTACCTTCAAAGAAAAGCAGAAATTATCAATGAAATCTATCTCAATGGTAGCCCACTTGAAAAGAAAGTTGCCAGCGTTTTCCTTGAAACCTTCCTCTTCTACTCTGGTTTCTTTACACCGCTTTACTATCTCGGTAACAACAAACTGGCCAACGTTGCGGAAATCATCAAACTGATCATTCGTGATGAGTCTGTTCACGGAACTTACATTGGTTACAAATTCCAACTTGGTTTCAATGAATTGCCTGAAGAAGAGCAAGAAAAGCTCAAAGAATGGATGTACGACTTGCTCTACACTCTTTATGAAAACGAAGAAGGTTATACAGAAAGTCTCTATGACGGTGTTGGCTGGACCGAAGAGGTGAAAACCTTCCTTCGTTACAATGCCAATAAGGCTCTTATGAACTTAGGACAAGATCCACTTTTCCCAGATTCAGCTGATGATGTCAATCCAATCGTTATGAACGGAATTTCAACAGGAACTTCTAACCACGACTTCTTCTCTCAAGTCGGAAATGGTTACCTCCTTGGTGAAGTTGAAGCCATGCAAGACGAGGATTACAACTACGGTTTGGACTAATTTGACCAAACATTCAAAATATCATGGTTTGTTTAAAACAACCATGGTATTTTTGTTTTTGTTTTATTTTGTTTTTTTCTATTTGATTGATTGAGCGTTTTATGGTAAGATAATAATAGTAGAAATCGAGGTGATAAGGATGCTAAAGCAAGAAAAACTAGATAGTATTCTAGAAGCAGTAAACACAAAAGGTACCATTACTGTAAAAGAGATTATGGAGAGTCTTGATGTGTCAGATATGACGGCTCGCCGCTATTTGCAAGAACTAGCAGATAAGGATTTGCTGGTTCGTGTGCATGGTGGTGCTGAAAAACTTCGTACAGGTTCTCTCTTAAACAACGAACGCTCAAATGTCGAAAAGCAAGGCTTGCAGATTGCTGAAAAACAAGAAATTAGCCGTTTTGCTGGTCATTTGATTGACGAAGGGGAAACTATTTTTATCGGGCCAGGAACAACCTTAGAATGTTTTGCTCGTGAGCTCCCTATCGATAACATTCGTGTTGTAACAAACAGTCTTCCTGTTTTTCTCATCCTAAACGAACGAAAACTAACAGATTTGATTTTGATTGGTGGAAATTATCGCTCTATCACTGGTGCTTTTGTGGGGACACTCACCTTGCAGGATTTGACCAATCTTCAGTTCTCTAAGGCTTTTGTAAGTTGTAATGGTATCAAGGATAAGGCTATTGCCACCTTCAGTGAGGAGGAAGGGGAAGCGCAACGAATCGCCCTGAATAATGCCAATAAAAAATACTTACTGGCAGACCACAGTAAGTTTAATAAGTTTGATTTTTACACTTTCTACAATATCTCAGAGATTGATACCATCGTTTCAGATTCCAAACTGAGTCAGGAGACATTTGAAGAACTGTCGAAACAAACAACCATTCTTTTATCAAAACCATAAAAATTCCCCTGCCTTTTTTGGTGGGGAATTTTTGTTGAATTTTATTCAATAAGTTGTGTCTCAGCTAGTTTCTTGTACCAGTGAGCTGATTTCTTTGGATAACGCTCCTGGGTTTCAAAATCAACATAGAAGAGGCCGTAACGCTTTTCATAGCCATTCGACCAAGAAAAGACATCCATCAGCGACCAGATAAAGTAGCCTTTGACATTGGCTCCATCAGCGATTGCATCTGCAATCACTTCCATATGTTTCTTAACATAATCAATCCGTCCATCATCGTAGACTGTCCCATCCACAAACTCATCTTTGTATCCGAGACCATTCTCTGTGATGTAGATTTTCTTGTAGTTTGGGTAATCTTTCTTCACGCGCATGATTTGATCATACAAACCTTGAGGGTAGATAATCCAGTCCCAATCCGTACGTGGGACATAGTCAGGCGCCACTCGACGTCCAACTCCCTTAATCTGATACTTAGAGCTTCCCTTTTCACCCTTTCCATTGTGGATGATTTCCGTCTCTCCGTCAAAGGCTTGCATCCAATCACTCATGTAGTAGTTAATTCCAAGGAAGTCATTCAGGTCTTTTGCAGCTTCTAGCACAGCGAAGTCTTCTTCACGCAGATCTAAACTTCCACCATTGACTGCTAAGATATGGTTGACACCTTCCATTGTTTCTTCGGAATATCGTCCTAGATAAGTCGCATCCAAAATAAATTTATTGTGAATGATATCTTCTAACTCGGCTGCACGAACATCTGCTGGATTATCTGGATCCAGAGGATACTTAGTAGGCAGGGCATGAACCACACCAATTTCACCCTTGTATCCCTTATCCTTGAAAAGTTTTACTGCACGCGCATGCGACACCATCATATTGTGATGAGATTGGAAGACTTTGGCAAGGTCGTACTGGATACCTGGTGGAAATTTCCCAACCAAATACTGGCCGTCTCCTATCGGCCCAATTTCATTAAAGGTTGTCCAAAAGTTAACTTCAGGAAATTCTTCAAAACAGAAAGCAGCGTAGTCTACAAAGTGTTCAATGTTTTCACGGTTTAAGAAGTCTCCATTTGAATGTAGAGCTTCTGGCGTATCAAAGTGATGAAGAGTTACAAAGGGCTCAACATGCCGTTTGTGGCACTCTGCAAATAGATTATGATAAAACTCAACTCCCTTGGCATTGACTTTCCCGTAACCAGTTGGAAAGATACGTGACCAAGCGATTGAAATACGGATACCATTGACACCATACTCTTCTGCTAGTTTGAGGTCAACTGGGTATTTGTGGTAGAAATCACTGGCTGGTTCAGCAGTGTACCAGTAGTTATCTTTGAGGTATTTGTCCCAGGCAACTGGTCCTTTACCATCAGTATTGGTCGCACCTTCTGCTTGGTAGGCTGCTGTTGCCCCGCCAAAAATAAAGTCTTTTGGAAGTGTTTTTGTCATTTGATTCACCTTTCAAGAAATAGAAATGAGATGGGGATATAGTTGGGAGGAGTTCCTCCATCTCACTTCTTCGCTATTTACCTTTTATTCTTCGAACTGCGCTTGAACAAAGGCAAGAGCGCCTTTTCCATCGCGAGTCAGTTTAATGTATTGCCCACCTTCTGTCTTGGCAAGTTTGATACCAAGTTTGTCGGTTTCTGCTTTCATATCTTCAAAGTTAGATGCCACCTGAGGAGCAAGGATAACCAAATCAAACTCTGGCAACATTTCACGGTGAGCTCCATAGCCACCAGCTGCTGCTTTCACAGGAACCTTGTACTCTGCAGCTGCTTTGTTTAGAGCATTTGCAAGGAGACCACTTGTACCTCCACCAGCACAGAGAACGAGGACATTTGTTTCTTCAGTGATTGTGTTTTGCGCTGCTTCTACACCAGCTTTTTCAAGAATAGCATCTGCTTTGGCAGTATTGAAGTTTGCAGCTACTTTTTCTTTTAATTCATCATTGGTTTTACCAGAACGTTCTTCTTCAAGGATTTGTTCATCATAAACCTTGAGGAATGGATAGTAAATGGCTACGTCAACAAGAATTAACAAAGTAGCAAGTACAAATGACAAGAATTGGAAGTTTGTACCGAGAACAATACCGAGCGGACCTGGTGTTGTCCAAGGAAGGTTGGCAGTAAATGAGTTCATGCCAAGCGTCTCAATGAAGAATTTAAAGATCCATACGTTGGCAATCGGCGCAAAGATAAATGGAATAAAGAAAATCGGGTTCAATACAAGCGGTGCACCAAACAAGATTGGTTCATTTACACCAAAGAAAGTTGGAACTACTGAAGCACGTCCGATTGCACGGTTACGTTTTGATTTTGTTAACCACATGAACATGAATGGAACAACCAGTGTCGCACCAGTACCACCCATGGTAACGATAAACATTTGTGTACCAGAAGTAAGAATCTTGTCAGCGTGCATACCTTGTTGGAGAAGGTTTAAGTTGACTTCGGCATTTGCATAGGTAATAGCTGCGATTGCTGGTTCAACGATAGATGGACCATGGATACCAACAAACCAGAAGAAGGCAAAGGCACCAAAGATAATCGTAATACCTAGATAGCCATCAGCTGCTGAGAATAATGGTGCAAAGAATTTTCCAATTGATTCAGCTACGCTTGAACCAACAAAATGACGAGCTAGTAAATCAAGAGCATAAAGAGAAACAACAGATAGAGTGAATGGAATCACATCTTTAAATACTTGTGAGATATTTGGTGGAACTTCGTCAGGCATACGAATAGTGACGTTGTTCTTAACACAAACCTTATAGATGGCTACAGTAACAAAGGCAGCAAGGAAGGCTGAAAGCAAACCTTTTGTCCCCAAGAATCCAGTAGCTAAGCCATTTTCGATAGGATCAGCTGCCAACATCAACAAACCAACAATTGCTGCCAACAATGTTGACATATAGTTGATTTGATTGGTTTTCTCCATGCTACGGTTTACTGAGTCGGTCAATGACTTAGCAGTTGTACCAGCAACCAAGAGAGCCAGAATTCCCATTGAGTAGCTGTAAGGTTTCATGAGGAGATTAACAACATCGTCAGACCATTTAAAGCCCCATGAGTTTGGTACAAAGGCAATCAAGATAAAGATACTTGAGAAGAGAATGACTGGCATACCAGCAATGAAACCATCACGAATAGCACGAAGGTAGATATTACGAGATAGTTTCTCAAAGAAAGGCTTTCCTTTCTCGATAAAAGCAATTAGTTTGTTCATTACTTAACTCCTCTCTTGTAAAGTTCGATTAAATGGTGCATCAAATCTTTGAGCAAGATAGTTGTCATCAAGTGATCCTGACCATGCATCATGGTCACACTATAAGCCAAATCCTCACCAGCTGCCTCCTTGGTCAATAGACTTGTTTGAGCGTGATGAGCCTCGGCGATACAGCCACCAGCTTCCTCCACGAGAGCATCTGCTTTCGCAAAATCACCAGCTTCAGCAGCCTTTAAGGCTTCCAATAGTTTTGAACGAGCATCGCCAGCATAGGCTACGATTTCAAAACCTAACAATGTTACTTCTTCTCTATTCATGATAGAATTCTCCTTATGTATTTTTAATTAAATTTTTATGACAATAAACGTTGGATATGTAGAACTAGATAAACTCGTTCACTTTTATACAAATCAAGACCCGTATGTTGCGTAATCACATCATAGATCTTGGAACCAATCTCGAACGCTTTTGGATAGGATTGTTTAATATGATCTTCCATATCCAGAAGTGATTGGTTATCATCTCTAGATCTGTCTAAATAATCCAAGAAATAATTCAAATGAATCATAAAGCGATCATAGAAATGATTATTCTCTTTGGTTCGTTGAATTGCATAACCCTTTAGCACTTCTTCAACATTCCTGAGAATTTCTTTCCTCTTATCAATCGACTCCACAAGTTCCACTTCATTTTCACCTTCGGCATTAATGAAATGATAAGCAATCCGAATAATTTCATCCTCAGGGAAATGATCTGTCAACTTCTGACGATAGATTTCAAAGGCTTCCTTTGCGATTTGAAAAGCGACAGGATACTTGGCAGAAATATCTGGCAGATTACTATCCTTGTACCTTCCTTGTGTTAGAGCTTGGTAAGAGCAGTAAATATGATCTGTCAAGGTTACGTAGAGATACTCTTGAATCGGGTAATGATATTTCTTAGAAAGCTTATCAATAATCTCATAGGTCACTGTGATAAAATCAAGCGGAACATCTTTGAGCAGAGCCATAAAATTTTCTCTGGACTCTTCTGTCTTCATCCGAAAAATCTTCTCTACTTGGTTTTCAGCAATCAAATCCCCTTTCTTCTTTCCAAATGCAATCCCTTTACCAATCACAATCACTTCTTCTCCTTTGTCATTTCTGACAAGAGAGACATTGTGATTCATTGGATTTAGAATTCGATACATGGCAACCTCCTTTTATCTCTTAAAGGTATATGAGTATAAAAAATGACCACAAATGAACTAGAAAATCAATTGATTTCTAATCCATCTGTGATCATGCCTAATATTACTTAGTAACACTCACCTTGTATTAACTTGTGATTTAAGTATAGCACAAGTAAGTTATTTTGTAAACCTTTACATACAACTTTTTTTAAAATTTTTTTAGATTCATGTTCCTAACCTAGGAGGACTTGCTTACACGCGTTCAGTCCATGAAGTCGCTGTGGTTTGGAGAACTTTGTTGAGTTCGTCAATGTTCTCAAATCCAGTTGTGCGTAGCCATTCACGAGCTGCTGCTTCACCGTCTTTGATGTAGGCTTCAACTGATCCTGCCCATGTTGCACGTCCGCAAAGAACACCGTTGAAGTTTGCGCCTGATTCGTGGGCAAAGACAAGGGTTTCTTGGAAGAGTTTCGCTGATACACCTGCACTCAAGTAGATGTAAGGAAGGTTAGTCGCTTCATCTTGTGCTTTGAAGAAGGCTGCTGCTTCTTCACGAGTATGCACGATTTCACCTTCGCCAAAGCCTTCAACGTATTTGACGTTGACTGGAACTTCCACTTTCAAAACATCAATGTTGAAGCGTGGGTCTGAGAAGACCTTCATAGCACCGATAACCTTGTGTGGTTTCACTTTTGCATATTCTGCAGAACCTGCGTCAGCGATCTTTTCATCGTAGGCAAGGATTTCAAGGAAGAAAGGAATATCTTCCGCCACACACTCAGAACCGATGCGTTCGATGTAGGCTTGTTTTTGTTGGTTGAGTTCGTCAGAGCTGTCTACATCGTAGTAAAGCAAGAATTTGACAGCATCAGCGCCTTGTTCTTTGATGCGTTTGGCAGACCAAACATCCAAGCAGTCAGGTAAGCGTTTGGTGCTAGTTGTGTCGTAGCCAGTTTTCTCATAAGCAAGGAGAAGGCCAGCATTTGGAGCAAGCGCTTTTGTAGCTGGAAGTCCGTACTCAGGGTCGAGAAGCATAGAGGATGCGTATTTGGTCAATTCATCTGCTACCAAGACTTTGAGTTCTTCCATTTGAGCAACTGTTGGTTCTTCTGTTTGGTATTGAGCCATGAGGCGTTTCAAAGCACCACGTTGGTCAAAGGCAAGAGCTGAGATAATGCCGTTTTCATCTGAAAGTTTTTCTAAGCATGCACGTTTGTTTTCTGTTAAAGCCATTTTATACCTCTTTTACTATTAATTGATCATATAGAGCTTGATAGTTGGTCATATTGACATGACCTGTCATTTTTTCTTGAGCATTAAGCATACCAAGGACATTTGCCTTGATGAGGAGTTCTGCATCCGATTCCTTATGAAGAAGTCCTGATGAAATTCCTGCCACAGTAGAATCTCCAGACCCGACAGGATTGACTACCTGAATTCTTGGAATATCTACTTTATAGAAAGTGTCACCATGTTTTGCAAAAGCACCATTTGCTCCAAGTGAAACGATTATCCACTCAATCCCTGCAAATAGAGGCTCTTGAAGAACTTCTTTTAATTCATCGAAATCCTCAGAAACTTCTTTCCCAAGAAGCTGAGACAATTCTTCGTTATTTGGTTTAATAACTGTTGGTTTATGTGGTGATTCAAGAACCGCCTGAAGAGCAGCGCCTGAGCAGTCTAGAACAACTGGTTTTCCTGCGCGATTAGCAAGCTCTACTAAGCTCGCATAGTAATCAACTGGAAGCCCAGCTGGCAGACTACCTGAGATGGCAACTACTTCCACAGTATTAAGAAGATTCTCGAAATGAGCCAAGAAGTCTTGCCCTTCTTGTTCTAGAACTTCAGGCCCTTTTTCAAGGATTTCTGTTTGATTGTCTCCGTGTAGAATAGCGATACAGTTACGAGTCTCTCCTTGAATGGAGAAGAAACGTTTCGTTACTTTATCATCGATATGCTCTACTAAAAACTCACCAAGTTTACCACCGACCAAACCAGTAGCAACAACAGAATCACCAAATTCTGAAAGAACTCGTGTAACATTGAGCCCTTTGCCACCAGCTGTCTTGGTCACGTCCACCACACGGTTGACAGTGTCAATTTTCAATTCATCCAAAGGATAAGAAATATCAATGGATGGATTCATTGTGACTGTTAAAATCATGCGTCACCTCTTAGTCGTGGTATTCACCGCGATCCCATTTTTCAAGGAATTCTGTAAAGAAGTTTGCATCTGCTTGATGAGCATTGTGAGTTTCAACGTGCTCAATTTTCGCAATCAATTTTTTGTTTTCTTCTGATGGTTTGTATTCAGCATTGATGAAAGCTTCAATGATATCACACATGAGCAATTCACCTGTAATTTTACCACCGAAACCGATAACGTTGGCATTCAACTGTTCTTTTGCATAAAGAGCTGTTGTCATATCACGAACCAAGGCAGAACGGACACCTGGAACTTTGTTGACAGCGTTGTTGATACCAACACCAGTACCACAGATACATACCCCAAGATCAGCTTGACCGCTAGTTACAGCTTCTCCCACTTTTTTACCAAAGATTGGGTAATGAGTACGTGTGTGGTCATAGGTACCAAAGTCGATGACTTCATATCCTTTTGATTTCAAAAATTCTGAAACCGCCATTTTTTCATCTGTTACGATGTGGTCACATCCAATTGCAATTCTCATTTTTAACTTACCTTTCTTACTGTAATCTAATTAGCACATTTTGTTCAACATATCAACACGAATCTGGTGACGACCACCGTCGTATTTACCGTTAACAAAACCTTTAGCAATATTTTTAGCCAATTCATCACCAACAAGTTGTGCACCCATAGTGATCATACGTGAGTTGTTGTGTCCACGAGTCATATAAGCTGAACGTTCGTCAGATACTTCTGCGGCAACCATTCCTTTGATCTTTGTTGCGACCATAAATGGACCAGCTCCATAAGCATCAATCACGATACCAAGATTTTGCTCTTCTTTGTTTACTTCTGCAGCAACAGCAAGAGTCACATCAACAAAATCTTGACCTTCAGCTGTAACATCCACAACGTGGAAGTTTTCTTTCTCCAAGAAGTCTTTCACAACTTCTTTCAATCTCAAACCTGCAGCATCTGCACCGATAACAATAGACATATTGTATACTCCTTTTTATTTTTCTAGGCTAGTAAAGACTTTTATAGTTAGCAGTTTACCTACAAAAGACTTTCTAGCAGTTTAGTGATAAATTTGATTGAATGAGATGAATATCACCTTATCCAAGTCCAGGAAATCAAGTTCCTAGAAAGAAACTTTCTCTGCGATAGAGAATATAACAAGTGATTATTTGTTTGTTACAAACATCATTTGTTGCTTACAAACATAATATACTCCTATTTTCTAAAAAAGTCAACAGTTAATGTTTGTTTTTGTGTTTTGTTTTTTATCTAAAAGATTTCGATATCAAAACCAATTTGATCCACTTGACCAGGTTCTAGGAGGCGAACGTTTTTCTTATCTTCTAGATGATCTCCTTCTTCAAGAGATGTAGATAATCCAGACCAAGGTTCAAATGCAATGAATGGTCCCTTATTCAAAGTTGACCAAATGATGAGATTTGAGAACTCCTGGAAGTGTACTTTTAATCCCTTCTCATGCTTACGAGAACGAAGGGAAATTGTTCTGGATTGCAACTCATCCAAAGTCACTGCATCAACACTAAACAGATCGTAACTGAGGTCCACTTCCTTTTGTGAATCCAACCATGGACTTCTATCTTGGAAGTCTAACATTCCTGTTTCTGGGAAAGGCCGGGGAACAGAGCAAGTCTCTTCTTTCTCAAACTCTAAATAATAATCTTCATAAGTTTCGCCATCCAGCAGAGGGCAATTAAACCCTGGATGTCCTCCTATAAAGAATGGCATTACTTTATTAGTTTCTTTATTGAAAATCTTGTATTGAGTACGAAAAGTCTTGCCAGTCACTAGATAAGTGATTTCAAGGCGGAAATGATAAGGATAGTTTTGATAAGTATTCTCATCATCCTCGATAGCAAAAGTTACACTGTTTTCTGTTTGATCAACTAATTCAAATTCTTTTTTACGGACTAAACCATGACGCGGAATGGTTCCTTTCGTCTCCGTTCCATCTTCGTGGCTATAGAAGGCTGTATCCTCTCTCAAAGAGCCACAGATTGGAAAAAGTACTGGAGCTTGCCCGCTCCAATAGGTGGCATCTCCTTGCCACAGATACTCAATTCCATCTCGATCCTTGATTGATGACAAGGCGCCACCAAAAGTTTTAAATTGGACCGTCAATTGGTCTGATTTGATTTCAATTACCATTATTTTCTCCGATTTCTTGATAGTTTATAAAAAACTAGGTTGCCACTCCCAACATCGGAAATTGACAACCTAGTTTTTACAATTTACATTTTATAGGAGCGAATTATTTAGCATTTGCTGCGTATTCTTCGTTACGTTTGATCATTTGTTTTCTATACCAAGCAAAGATACCTACATAGAATACAAGGAAGGCTGCTGCACCAAGGATCGCTTTAATATCACCTGTTGTAGCATTACCGATTGCCCAACCAAATAGTTTTTCGATTGGTCCTTCAAGAGTTGAGTGAGTGATCAATTGAGTTTGGCTCACACCTTCTGGGAAGGCACCTACACCTTTCGCAAGTTCAGTTGCAAATGGAGCGATAAGAGTACCTGAAAGAAGGAAGAGTGGCAACAAGAGTGTTCCGAAGATGATCATACGGAGCAATTTACCACGTGTAACAACCAAGAGAGCTGGAGTCACACCCATAGCGATGATACCTGCAAGTGGCAAGATACCATTTCCGACGTTTGAAAGAAGCACTGCTTCTACTAGCATGATTGGAGCAAGTACGTTGGCACAAGCCCAGATTTCAGCACGACCAGCGATGAAAGGCCAGTCAAGACCGATGTTGAATTTACGTCCTTGAAGACGTTTAGTAGCAACGTTTGTGATACCTTGTGAAAGTGGTTCTACGGCTGCGATGAACCATGATCCGATAAGTGAGAAGAGCTCCAAGCAGACACCGGCAGTCAAACCGAGGCTCAACCAACCTTTAATAACAAGTTCCCATTTATCAGCTCCTTCTACACCAGCAACTGGATGTGGAGTCCCCATCAAACCAATAACTATACCAAGGATGAAACCGATGAAGAATTTAGATCCCCAGAAACCGATTTTCTTGTTCAATTTTGCAGCGTCAAAGTCGTATTTATCAAGACCTGGCAATACTTTATCAAAGATCTTATCCAAAACCATGATAACTGGGTTCATCATGTAGTTCATGTGAGTTGAAGTCATTGGTGATGAACTTGGTGCATTAAGAAGGTCGTCGAATGTTGGTTTCATCAAGTCAGAGTTGATGATTTTCAAAACACCTACAAGGACAACTGCTGCAGTTGCGATGAAAAGTGAAACTCCTTGGCTAACTCCATTGTTGTCTGCGTACCATTTGATCAAAAGACCAGTGATTGACAAGTGCCAGATATCGAAGATATCGACATCAAGTGTGTCCGTTTTCTTCATAGCAAGCATCACAACGTTGACAATCAACATCACAAGCAAGAAGTAAAGTGTCCATGCAGATCCCCAAGTGATGGTTGCAAGTGGTGCCCAACCAACGTCAGTGATGTTCAATTGAATACCAGTATTTTCAACGAATTTCGCAAGAGATGCTGAGAAAGCTCCGTTGAGCATACCGATGATAGCACCGATACCAGTAAGAGCGATGGCAAGTTTGATACCACCTTCAAGCGCTTTGGAGAATTTCACTCCAAATAGTAAGGCCAATACTGTCAAGATGATCAGCATGATGATAGGACCACCCATTTCCAAGACTGGCTTGAAAATCTTATTGGCTAGTTCGATAATGACATCCATAATAGTTCCTCCCTTTATTTTTATGGAATCTTACAAAATAATAATTAACTTAGTCCGTGTTCTTTGATAGCTGCCTCAATATTGTCAAATACAGGAGCGCTCATTGCTGGAATACGGAACAAGATTGGTCCAGCTTCGATAACTGGAATACCTGGTTCAAAGCCAAGATCTGTTGCAGCGATTGGTGTAAAGATATCGTAGCCTTTCATAAGGTCTTCATTCACATCTTTTACCATAACTGCATCACAGTGAACATCGTAACCGCGATTTGCGAGTTCTTCTTCAAGAGCACTTTTAATTTGGTGACTTGAGTTAACACCTGCACCGCAGGCAGCGAGAATTTTAATCATTAGGATTTCCTCCGATTTTATTTTTTTAATAGGCAAGATTAAGCTGTTGCTTCAGCTATATAAGCATAAAGTTTTTCTGGTTCAGAAATTTTTGATAAATCTTCCAGATGGCTATTCCCTGTGAAAAAGTCCATCAACTGAGCCAGAATATTTGTTTGACTCGAACTTGAATTGTTAATGATAAAGAAGAGTAGAGATACTTCCACTTCCTTATCAGGAGCAATCATATTGTGAAAAGTTACTGGTTTTTCTAATCGAACAACCACCACTTTCTCAGCTAGATTGTGAACAATATCTGTATGAGGAATCGCTACATTTGGCAAGTCCTTTCCCAGAAATTCCATATCTAAGCCAGTTGGAAATGACTTTTCACGCGTGATCAAGGCTTCACGATAAGTTGGAGTCACTATTTCTCGTTCTTCCAACAGGGTTGCTACCTGATCAAAGAGTTGTTCTTGATTATCCGCTTCTAAGCAAAACACCAGGTTTTTGTCAAAGAAATGATCTAATCCCATAACAGTTTCCCTTCTTTCAATTAACTTTTACGTTATAAGTATAACACTATATGAAATCGTTGTCAATACTTTTTTGTTTTATTTTGTTTCTTTTTTGTCGATTGTGTTTTGTTAATTAATTATAATCATTATCAAACAATCTTTTTAAATTCTATTTTCGTGCATTTCAAACAAAAAAAGACCAAAATGGGTCTTTTTGTTACTAATTCTAATGTTATTTAGTTAATGGAAGATAAAATTTCTTCTAGCTTTTGATAGTCCTTAACACTATCGATTTCATAGATGCTGTTGCCTTCTAATTCTTCGACATACACATCTAATTCTTTGATATTATCTTTAACCATGTTATCCCAGTAAAGATCAACAAATTCGCCGCTCGCATAGGCTTTGTCAATAAAACCAACAATCTTTTCTGCAGTTGGAGCATCCCAGAATGATACGCCACTCAGAATACGACCAGCCTTGCTATCAACGATGATGTCTTGAACTTTATAGTCATCACCATAAACCAAGAACCATTCATTCTCACAGTCTTCACGATAAACACTGAAATAGGTAGAACGTTCAAGATTATTTCTAAACATATTTTTGAAAAGATAATTATCCGCATCAATCACATAGCTGTTAGCTAAATCTTCTTTTACAAGGTAAAGTGAGTAAAAGTTGTTGTAATCAGCATACTTGTCGTTGAAGACTAAACGAACACCATATTTTTCTTTTAGGTAGTCAAATTGTTCTTTGAGGTAGCCAACAACGATAATAATCTCATCAATTCCTCTCTCTTTCAAAAACTCGATTTGGTATTCTACCAAAGGTTTTTGGTTGACCTTAACCAAGGCTTTGGGGGTATTTTCAGTCATAGGACGCAGACGAGTTCCCAACCCCGCTGCCAAGATAATTGCTTTCACGCTATTCTCCTTTATTCTTTAATAATGATATAAACACCAGCCATAACAACAAGCGATGTAATAATGGTCACCATATCGAGTGGTGTTCCTAAAAGCATTGCTGAGAACAATACTGTCCAAACGACATAGCTTACGTTCAAACCAGTTGCTTTTGCTGGCTGCAGACGATTGATAGCAATATAGTAAGCTAAGTAAGAAATCATATTACATGCTGCAAAGACTAACATCAAACCCAGCAATTGTCCATCTGATACTTCTGCAAATGAATGATGAGAAAAGAGGACAATGACAAGGTATGACAAGAATGAGGTTACTTGACGGATTAATAGTGCTTCAATTTCACTTAATTCACTTTCCATGGCGTAGGAACTAAGAACACTCTCACTTCCCCAGGCGATGGCACAAACTAATGCACAAAGGATTCCGATATAAAAAGAATTAACCTGCTCAACTTTGTATGTCTGGGCAATAATACCAGCGATAATCAACAAAATACCAAACACAGTATTCTTAGATACCTTGTGTTTCAAAATGAAAAATGCTAGTAAAACAGAAACTGCTGGATAGATAGCTGATACTGAAGATGCAAGAGAACTACCGATATACTTAACCGCATAAAGATTGGCCTGCATTCCTATTGGTCCAGCTAGCAAGGCTCCGATAATAACACTGACATTCCGAATATTTAAGAAAATCGAGAGTCGAACTTTTCCTTCTTTTACCAAAAGAAATGCTAATAGAATAAAGATACTCAAGAAATCATGAGCAGCAGCCACTACAAAAGGTGAAAGATTGGTAAAAACTGAAAAGATATAAGCACTGATTGTCAGTCCTAGCCCCCAGAAGATCCCTGAGAGCAGACCGAAAGAAACACCATTTTTATTCTTCATCCTAACCCCCATAATAGGTCAAACCGTCAACTGCTCTTTGGTAACGACTCACACCATAATCTCCAAAGTTAGCGCCTTGAGCTTCTTTGTACACTGTCCACAAACTCCAAATGGTATCTTGTAAAATTTTATAGATTCGAATCTTTTCACGAGATACTGGAGTTTTGTCACTCTCATAGTAGGTTAGGAAATTTTCTTCTTCCTGATTTGTAAATTCAGACTCCAAAAAGAGAGCTGCCAAATCCCACATCGGGTCATTCATGGAAGAGTATTCCCAATCGATCAAATACATGCGTCCTTGGGGTGACTCGATAAAGTTTTCTGGAACCAAATCGATATGACAAGACTTTCTGTCAACACCTAAGTCAGCCAATATTTTCTCTAGTGAAAATACATCCTTTCTTACAGCATCATAGTTGGCGTAAGGGATATTTCCCTCAATCAGGGCTTCGTATTTTTTGATTTCTTCAAAAGGGGCAAATTCCCCTCTTAGTTCTTTGCCTGATGCATGAATAGTCTGTAAAATCGGGGCAATCTTTTCAAACTTGGTCTTAATCGAAGTGGAATCAAGAGTTGTTGCAGAATCAATGTATTCATTTACTTTAATCCCTGACTCAATATCAAAGAGGTAATTTTTGACATCTAAATCTAAATCCTCTAAAAGTTCAAGATTATACTTTTCATTTTGACGATTGATGAGTTTTTCAGTCCCTTTACCAAAAAATTTCACAATATACTGTTTGTCGGTTGTTTTAACCAAATAGTTTTGGTTGGTCATGCCTCCCAGCTGTTCAACACTGAGTACTTCCTCTTCATCAGATAGTAAAGAAGAAATTTTTTCTTTGATGAGTTTCTCCACAAATAACCTCCATCTTCTACACTTCCCACTTAAATACTGTTTTAAAAGCAGTATTTAGGTCTGTAGCAAAGACACGGTGAATGTCCTTGATTTCTCTCACTGGTTCTTCAACATAAAGGATATTCTTCAGACGATTCGCAAACTTTTTGACTTCCATCATTTGAATGGCCTTCTCAAAATCAATCCGTCCTGATCGTGACGAACCAACCAATAATAAACCTTTTTCTAAAGCATCTCGTGTATTGATATTGACCTTGTACTCGCTCACTCCCATCATGAGAATCGTTCCCTGAGGGCGAATGTAACGAATCAAATCATTGATAGCTGGTCCTGTTCCATCGCCACCACAACATTCAAATCCATGATCAAAGGTCAGATCCTCGGGAATATTATCCGTGATGTAGCACTCTTTTGCAAAAGAGAAGAGCTCTAGTTTTTCCCAATGACGACCAATCACGATAATCTCTGCTTCTGGTAGAGTGTAATTGATAATATTTGCAACCACAAAAGCCAAACTACCATCTCCAATAACAGCTATGCGCTCTCGCTTGCTGTGAGCAAGATTCAAGAAACGATTCATGGCATGCATACCAACACTTACAAACTCAGTAATTGCTGCAACTGTGTCCTCAATGTCATTATAAGACACAACACGATCTTTGGGAAGAGAGACAAATTCTCGCATAAAGCCATCATAACCACTAGATAGGAAGTAAGTTCCTGTCATGTAGTTCTCGTAGAACTCCTTGTCACTCTGCATAGGCGGTTGATTTGGAATCATAACTACCTTTTGACCGACTTCATAAATCCCAGTTGGATCTGAAATAACAGTTCCACAAGACTCATGAATCATTGCCATAGGAAGCTTTTTAGCCAATATCTTTGGATCACGTTTCCCTTGATAGTAACGTTGATCCGCATGACAAACTGCCATATAATTTGGACGAATCAGGATATGATTCTCCTGATCAATGTCCTCTTCTTGGTACTTTACATTGATAAACTTTGGTTTGGTCAGTTGATAAATTTGATTAATCATAGCCTTAGTCTTTCTCAATCATGCTTTTCGCGATTTTCAAGTCGGTCACAGTTGTGATTTTAAGGTTTGAATATTCCCCTTTAGCTAGGGCAACGTCTTTCCCTTTGATAACAAAAATCTTACATGCATCCGTCAGGATTTCCTTTTCTTTATCAGATAGGCAACCATACAAATCCATGAAATCCTTGCAGCGGAAGGTTTGAGGTGTTTGACCTTGATAAAGGTGAGCACGATTTGGAATATCCGTGATAAACTGGCCGTTAGTGCTTTCAACAATGGTATCAACCGCTTCTACTACTGTGTCAACCGCATCATGATTTTGGGCGAGTTTGATATTGTCCTGAATCATGCGGAGCGTGATAAATGGACGAACAGAGTCATGGGTAATCACAATATCTTCTGGAGTAATTGGACGGTAGGCATCAATGGCTTCTATAATCTTCTCAATACTGCTATTGCGATCAGCACCACCTTTGGTAATGATGATTCTATCCTTGTGGAGAGAAAGATACTTGTCAACCAGGTCCTCAGCGTGTGAAACCCAATCTCCATGAACTCCAACTACAATTTTTTCAATACTTGGCTCCAAGACAAATTTTTCGATTGTGTGGATCAAAATAGGACGATCACCCAATTCTAAGAATTGCTTTGGTAAATTGCTGATTCCCATGCGTGTGCCAGTTCCTCCGGCTAGGATTCCTGCATAGATCATATATATTCTCCTTTAGTTTATTCTAAAAAACTCATTACCATCTATTATATCACAATCTGCCTCTATCATGAAGAAAAGACCGAAAACTATCTATTTGAGAAATAAAATTAGATTTCCCTCTATATTTTTTTACTCAACATTCGGTTAATATAGAGTCCTTTAGAATATAATACAAACCATAAAGAAAACTTAAAATTATTTTTAAGAATACAATAAAAAGCTAGGAAACTGCTCACCTAGGCCTAAACAGCTACAGTTCCTAACTTTCTTGTTTTTATTTATGATTATGGAATAGATTACTTTTCCTGATCTTGGTCACCAATTCCTTTAACTGCCTTTTTAAATTCAGACAGCATTTTACCGATTGATTCACCAAGTTCTGGTAACCGTTTTGGTCCAAAGATTAAGAGTGCCCCTAAAACAATGATAATCAATCCTGGAGCACCGATATCACGTAAGATTCCCATTCTTTTCTCCTTTCATTTTTTTCTTTACAATACTCTTGCTAATTGCAATACTAAGCTCATAGAGCGAGATTAAAGGAACAGTCATCGCTAGATCGCTGATAAAATCAGCAGGTGTCAAGATAACAGCTAGTACCAATAAAATAAAGTATGCATAACGGCGATAGGTAACTAAGAAACCTGGTCCAATCAAGCCAATCGACGTTAAAAAAGCGATGATGACTGGCAATTCAAAGATGAAACCCAAGGGTAGGGTTGTTTGAAAAACAAAGGCTAAGTAGTTCTGCGCCGTTAATTGAGTTTCAAATAATCCTTCCCCAAGACCTAAAAGCACTTGAAGTAAGGCTGGTGTCACAAAGTAGAATCCAAAGGCCAGTCCAAGTAGAAAGCAAATAAAACTAGCAGGAATATAAGCAAAAATTGCTCTTGCTTCTTCTATTTTCAAGCCTGGTTTGATAAAACTCCAAATCTGATAAATTGTAAAAGGTAGAGTAATAGTAAAGGACATTAAGCTCGCTAAGCGAAAATAAATCCACAGAATATCATTTGGACCTAATACAATCAATTTTTTATTAAAGGACTGAGTTAGATAGTAGTAAAGCTGATCTGCAAACAATAAAGCTCCGCAGAAAACTATAGAAAAACAGACTATAACAGCAATGAACCTCTTTCTAAATTCTACCAGATGTTCAACGATTGTCAATTCTTTTGTATCCATCTACTTTTCACCCTGTCTCAATGTGACAGCCAAAACAATTATCAAGAAGACTAGCTGACTTCCTAAACCTTCCCAACTTGGATAGATGCCCAATAGGTCGATAGTTGGGAAACTTGATAGCAGGTGATTTGGTGCCATATTTGTCAGCTGCAGAGCATGCACACTAACTCCAAGCATCTTGAAGGCAAGAGCATAAATCATCCAAGTTAAGATAAAGAAGACCTTATGAGGTAGGAATAATCGACTCGCCTTGTTCATCAGAAATGCAATAATCAGCAAGACTAACAAAGCTAGAGAAATACCTAGGATAAACTCAAAACGAGATATTCTCGGTAAAATCCCCACGTAAAATAGAATGGTCTCTGCCCCTTCACGGAAAACAGCTAGAAAACTAAGAGCAAACATGGAAATGAATGAACCTGTCTTGGTCACAGTTTTCATTTGATTATCCATAAAATCATTCCATTTTTTGACCGAGGATTTACTGTGAAGCCAGATACCAATCAAAATCATCATAACGACTGCGAAAATACCAACAGCTCCTTCGATGATTTCTCGATTGGCCCCTGATGTTACTGCAGGAAAGGCAATTTGTAGTATAAATGCAATCACTAGACTCGCAACGATACCTGTTAGGGCCCCACCGTATACCCACTTGAGTCCTTTACGCATCTTGGCTGCTTTTAATGTTGTGACCAAGGCCATGACGATTAAGAGGGCCTCTACTCCTTCTCGTAGGAGAATAAGCATAGCATCAAAAGTGTTGTAGCTTGCAGTCGTATCAATTTGAGATAAATCCGCAATTAGTTTTTCTAATTTTTCTTGATATTCCTTCTCACTTCCCTTGACCATGATTACAGGACTTTCGCTTTCGACTCGGGTGTAGAGGGAAGGATTGGTCGTGCTAACAGAACCTTCAACAGTTGGCCAT
Source organism: Streptococcus oralis subsp. dentisani (assembly GCF_002096615.1). Lineage (GTDB taxonomy): Bacteria > Bacillota > Bacilli > Lactobacillales > Streptococcaceae > Streptococcus > Streptococcus oralis_U. The sequence continues at coordinate 356,385 of NZ_NCUX01000033.1, read as the reverse complement.
ATAGTAATAAACTCTTTCATGGCAGCTGTTCCTGCCGTCGGGTTACCAGCTTTAAATTCTTTCAAGGCTTTTTTGAGAAGCTCAATGCCATCTTTAAGACTTAGATTGGAGGAAGTTTTCGCCACTTCTTTACCAGCTACGAAGTTATCAATGGCAGTTTTTAAGTCATTAAAAGAAGACTGGATAGCATCATAATCTGTCGGCTCCGTTTCAATACTACTCCGTAAGAAAGAGATAGCAGTTTCTACTTGACTGTAATGAGTTGTACTGTTGTCGCGGACGACACTTTCATTGATGGTCCAAGTGGAATTCATCTTTTTATAGGCTTCTCGAATTTGCTCTATGTCTTTGGAAGAAATTGCCTTATCCAAAGTCTCAAAACGTGGTCTTAAGCGACTGACAAGTTTTTCCTTGACAACCTTTCCAGCATCTGAATCAGCATGTTCTACTTTTTCAAAATCCGTTGCCATTTCTCTAACTAGGGCCTTGGCTTCTGCCTGATTTCCATTTTTTACTGCCTGAGAGGCATCGGTAATCTTTATAAAATAAGAACTCAGACTTTCCTTCGCACCGACAGGAGACATAGCTAACAAGAGAAAAGACAAAGTAACAAAACAAATACTAGTCTTCCAATAATTTCTGACCAATATAGCCTCCTTTCTCAACTCCACCAAAGCAGGCAAAAAGACCGCTACCGATGTGGGTTACATACTCATTCATCTTGTCTGTAGCTCCGAGGTTGGTTTGAACCTTGACAAAATTATCTGGATCCTTTTGGAAAGAGATAAAGAGTAAGCCTGTGTCAAATTGTCCAGTCTTATCATCAATTCCATCCGAGTATGAATAAGATCGTCGTAAGAGTGGCTTCTCTACCTCTTTGGCTAATCGAACATGCGAATCATCTGGTAAAAGACTCAAATCTACTTCATCAAACTCATTCTTCTTCCCAAAAGGGGCGCCACTTTCCTTATAACGACCAAAGGTATTTTCTTGCTCTTCAAGATTGGTTCGATCCCAGGTATCGAGAAACATCTGGATGCGACGAACGGCCATATAGGAGCCGTTTTCCATCCAATCCTTGCTGTCGGCCCAGACAACACGATCAAAATCCTTTTCTTTGGTCACATTGGCTGTTCCATCTTTGAAACCAAAAAGGTTGCGTGGTGTCTCCATACGATCCCCAATAGCAGCAAATCCAGATTGGCTCCAACGGAGGGTAACTGCATTTCTCCCTTTACGAATGAGGTTTCGAATAGCATGAAAAGCAACTTGCTCGTCATCTGCACAGGCTCGGATAACAATATCTCCCCCAGTATATTTTTCACGCAGTTGCTCCTTTGGAAAGGGTGGAAAATCCCTAAAAAGTTGAGGACGCTTGTGCTCCAAATTCATCTTTTTTAGGAAACTAGCAGACACACCAAAAGTTAGCGTTAAACGATGAGGATTTAGACCCACTGTTTCTCCAGTGTCACTAGGTGGCAAGAGAGCATTCTGACCATCTTTTTTAACCAATTCCCCCTCGACCAACTTGGCACTATAATCCGTCCAATCCTTGAACAACTGGATAATCTTATCTTTATCTGTCGTATGCAAATCTAGGACAACAAAATAGATATTCTTCTGCATAGGGGTCGTGATACCCGCTTGGTGTTTCCCATAAAAGTCAATTTTTTCATTACCGTACGAGATTTTTTCCTGTTTGTCTAGCTTAGGCACTAAAAAAGCGGAGGCACCAGAGAGACCAAGTGCTAGACCAGCACCTCCAATACCCGCTTTTTTTAGAAATTCTCGACGGTCCATTTTTTTCTCAAAAAAATTTTCGTCTTTCTTAGTCATACTGCTTATTCTCCATCAAGAAATTTGCCCATTTGTGATAGAGGTTCACCAAGTTTCGTCACGGCTTCAGCCAATTCTTTGGTGTCTTCTTTTGTTAAGTCTGTATAGAGTTTGTAGTGTTCCTTGTCTGTCATATGTTTGTCCAACAAGCTATTAACAGATTTGAAATCAGCTTCTAATTCTTTAACTAGGTCAGCATCTGATTTTTCTAGTAAAGGTTTAAAGAGTTGGAATATTTTTTCAGCTCCCTCGATATTAGCGCGGAAGTCGTACAAATCTGTATGAGAGTAGATTTCCTCTTCACCAGTAATCTTACTTGTTGCTACTTCATTGAGCAAGTCAACTGCCCCTGTCAACATAATCTTGTGATCGACTTCAACAGTCGCTACCTTAGCCTTCAACTCTTTGATATCATTGACAAGCTGATCACCATAACTTTCGGTTCCCTTAGTTGTGTTTTCTTCCCAAAGGATACGCTCGATACGGTGGAAACCTGACCAACCTTCCTCGGTATTATTTTCATCCACATAGTCTGCTAGACGAAAGTCAATCTTAACATCAGATTCACCAAAACTCTCAGCGATTGGTTCTGAACGTTCATAAGCCATACGAACAAGTGGATAAGCTTTCTTGGCTTCCTCCAATTTTCCGTCTTTCAAAAGCTGGACAAAGCCTTCTGTATCCGTTAAAAGCTTATCAATTTGTCCTTGAACAAAAGTCTTATAATCTGCGGTTGCCTTATCAAGCAATTTTTGTTTGTCATCTGATAAAGCTGTCACCTTAGAGGAATCACTTGTCTCGGTTGATTTTTCAAAACGGACTGCACATGCTGTCAATAGCAAAGCAGAAGATAAAAGGACAACACCTAGTTTTTTTATTATTTACTCCTATTGGTTCAGGAAGCCAGAATTTATTTTACGTTCCATTATAAATAACATCCTTTCCTTAATTTTTTAATAAATTGTCAGAAAATTTAATATTTAAGAATTTGAAATAGCATTTTCCGGTAAAATTAGAAAGGACTTAAAAATTAGAATCGTAGAACTTTTTTCAGATAGTTTAAAAAGTTTGTATTCCCCTATTCTTTTCTCTATAATGGAGAAAAAGGAGATGACTATGACAGAAATAAAACATGAAATTGATGCAAACTTTGCAGGACGACTCAATATCCTGCGTGCAGGTGTTCTGGGAGCCAATGATGGGATTATTTCCATCGCTGGAGTCGTTATCGGTGTTGCCAGTGCGACGAGCAATATCTGGATTATCTTTTTATCAGGATTGGCCGCTATCCTCGCTGGTGCTTTTTCTATGGCAGGTGGCGAATATGTCTCTGTATCCACTCAGAAAGACACGGAGGAAGCTGCTGTCGCTAGAGAGCAATTGCTCTTGGATAAGGACATCGAATCTGCAAAACAATCCCTCTATGCTGCTTACCTTCAAAATGGTGAGTGTGAAACGTCCGCTAAACTCTTAACCAACAAGGCCTTTTTAAAAAACCCACTCAAAGCCTTGGTAGAAGAAAAGTATGGGATCGAGTACGAAGAATTTACCAATCCTTGGCATGCTGCTATTTCTAGCTTTATCGCCTTTGTACTGGGAAGTCTTCCTCCTATGCTTTCAATCATCGTCTTTCCAAGTGATTATCGTATTCCTGCTACTGTTTTTATCGTGGCCTTTTCCCTTCTCGTCACTGGTTATACCAGTGCTAAACTAGGCAAGGCTCCTACGAAAACTGCTATGATCCGTAACCTCTGTATCGGACTTCTCACCATGGGAGTAACCTTCCTCTTGGGACAACTCTTTAGTATCTAAGATAAAAAAAGATACCTCGACAAATATCGAGGTATCTTTTTTACATTTGCACAATCTTGCGATAGCTTCTTGAGGTAATCATAAAGATCAAAACGTAGACGATGAGGAAGATAGCACAGATGGATAATGTAACGGTCAACATCATGGTTGCATCCAGCACGCCAATGACTTTTAGGATGAGGCTAAGCATATGATAGGCAAAAGCAAGGTGTAGGAAGGCAAAGAGCAATGGAAGGAAGAAAACAGTTAGGACCTGTTTATTGATGGTTTGCTTGATTTGCTTTTGATCGAGTCCGACCTTTTGCAAAATGATAAAGCGTTCACGATCTTCATAGCCCTCAGAGATTTGTTTGTAGTAGATGACAAGAACTGTTCCCACCATAAAGATGATAGAGAGGAAAATACCGATAAAGAAAACTCCACCAAAGAGAGCACTCACCTGCGCACTGCTATCAGCCAGATTACTTCCGTAAACATAGCTTCCTTCTTTGTTTAATTCTCTATTAAAGTTGTTGACGAATTTTGAATAGTCATCTGCAATTTTAAGCTGCTCGTCCTCGCTAGCCGTTACATTCATACCACCATAGTATTGATTAAAGATGGAAGAATTAGGATACTGGTCAAGAAAGGCTTGTAGGTCAGGAACAACCAGATAGCTATAGTCCGAAGTTAGAATATTGTACTGATTTGGGACATGTTCAAGAATAAAATCTTTTTTGATTTCTTCCTTTATTGTATAGGTCTGGTCATTTAGAGTCAGTTCTTTTTGTCCTTGAAGTTCTTTGTTTTTAGTAAACAATCCGACTTCCTTACCTGAAAGTGCAAGTTTTTGCCCCGTCATATTCTCATAGTCTTTTTGATCAAAGACCATAAAAATAGTTTTCGGTTGAACACGATTTTGACCTTTCTCAAAGATTGTCAATTTCGTACCTTCTTGGTTTGCCACACCAAAGTTACTGTATGTAAGGACTTCTTTCTTTGTGACAGTCAATCCTTTATCGCTGGCATACTGGTCTAGGAGTTTATTTATGTCTTCTTTTTCAACATTCTGTCCTGTAATTCCAAAATCATGTGGATTCATGACTTTCTTGAAAGTTTCAGAGCCTTTAAAGATACTCGTTGTAGCAGACATAGTCACCAAGACCATGGTTGAGAGAATAGCAATCGTCGCTAGACCAACCGCATTTTTCTTCATGCGGAAAATGAGATTGGATACGGAAATCATGTTATTAGGTTGGTAATAGTAACGCTTATTTTTCTTCAATATTTGTAGGAAAACTGTGATTCCTGCATTAAACAAGAGATAGGTACCAAAGATTACCAACAAGACTGCTACGAAGAAAATTAGAACAGCAGAAAGTGGGTTTTCGACTGTTATTGCTAGGTAGTAACCAGCTGCTAGACTGATTAGACCTAGAATGGTTTGAAAACCTAAGAATCGTCCTTTTTTCTCACCACTGGCTTTTTCACGAGAGAGCTGAAGGGCATTCATGCGTGCGATGCGAAAGGCATTGATAAAAATCAAACCTAGGAAGATTGCCCCAAAGACAATGAGAACTAGGATAAAGACTATTGGTTGGAAGGTCGAAACGAGCTCCACTTTCATTTTCATTAACTTCAAAAGAAGGGCAAAGATTAGCTTATCAAAGAGAGCACCTAGACCGAGACCAGCTGTCAAGGTTAAGGAACCAAAAATAAGAAGCTCCTTAAAAACCATACTGATCAAATGGCGCTTTTCAAGCCCCAGCATACCATATACACCCAACTCCTTGGAGCGGTTCTTCATAACAAAACTATTGGCATAAAGGACAATAATCCCTGAAGCGATGGTAACAACCACCATACCGAGAGCGAGGGTCATAGAGATAGTTTCTCCCCCTCGAATCTTGCCAATGTTAGGATTAAGTGACAAAGAGTAGAAAAGATAGGTGATGGTCACAGCTAAGAGAACTGCAAGGGCAAAGGGATAGTAGAGTTTGCGGTTTTTGATTAAGTTCGAAACCGCTAACTTATTGGTTAATCGGAACATACTAATTCACCTCGCTTGCCATAACAGTCAAAGTATCAGAGATTTCTTGGAACATCTGACGCTCTGTCTTATCTCCACGGTAGATTTGGTTGTAAAGAATGCCGTCCTTGATAAAGAGAACGCGCTTGGCCCTGCTGGCTGCTGCGGTTGAGTGGGTTACCATGAGGATGGTTTGACCACGCTCATTGATTTCATCAAAAACGTCGAGTAAGGCTGCAGATGACTTGGAGTCAAGGGCTCCTGTTGGCTCATCGGCAAGGAGAATTTCAGGTTCTGTGATGATGGCGCGGGCTACTGCTACCCGTTGTTTTTGACCACCAGAAATCTCGTAAGGGTATTTCTCTTGCAATTGGTTGATGCCTAAATTTTCAGCTGTTACCACCAATTTCTTCATCATCTCTGTGATGGGTTTTCGAGATAGAACTAGCGGAAGCAAGATATTGTCCTTAACAGACAGGGTATCTAGTAAGTTAAAGTCTTGGAAAACAAATCCCAACTTCTCACGACGGAAGCTAGAAGCCTGAGAATTTTTAATGGTTGCTGTGTCTGTTCCGTTTAGGTAAACCTGCCCGCGAGTTGGTTTATCCAGCATAGCTAGGATGTTGAGCAGGGTTGATTTCCCAGAACCAGACTCTCCCATGATGGCAACATAATCACCCTTCTCTACGGTAAAGTGAATGTCCTTGAGAGCCTCTACTTGGTTGCCTTGGAAGCGTGTTTTGTAGATTTTTTGAACGTGTTTTACATCTAAAAGTGTCATGATTTTCTCCTTCTTAATATCCCATCAATTGAAACTGTGCTTGCATCATAGCGCACCCCAGTTGAACACGCTCGATATCTTTTTGACTTGGTTTTCTTGTTTTCTTTTGTAAGATTCTTTTCATGGTTTTGCTCCTTTGTTCTTTATGAGTCTAGTTTATCGCAAAAAAAGACGGCCTGCCATAACCTAACCTTACAAAAGAGACTTTAATCTTACATTTTTGTAAGATTGAGGAATTTTTTTGAAAATGGCTACTATAAGAAGTCCTGTCATTGCTTGTTTTATTCTTAAAAAAATAGTAAAATTAGGTTATGAAAAGGCTTTCTTTAACATCTTGTAAAATAATTGGCTTTCTGCTAATTATTTTTAAAGGTGCTAAACTATCATTCGTATCACTGCTATAAGGAGGGAGGTTCAGCTCCCTCTTTTTTAGAAAGAGGTTCCTATGAAACGTGTTTTTCTCTTCATCAGCAATCTTCTTTTAACTTTCTTCCTCATTGCCACTCTGTCCTTTTGGAAAGACTCTCTTCCACAAATCCTGTTCCCAGGTGCAGCAGTATTAAGCGGGCAAGCAGATTATTCTACCGTTAAGGAAAAATTAAATAGTCTTGCTAAAGAACATAATAGTCTTATCGCAAGAACCATTTGGGAAGTAGATAGTGATGAAAAATCAAGAACTCTCTACGAAGCTTTTGGAGATGGGCAACTCCCAGACTGGATGCCTCCAGCAAGTCAAGAAAGCATTCACAAGAGCGATCTTCTCAACAACTACAATATTATCAGCGGATCCCTAACTAGTCAAGAATTGGCTACTCATCTGAAAGAACTTGGACTAGAAAAAGCGAATGCATTTGAAAATGACAGAGTATCCTTCGTACTGGCCATCTTTACCCAACCTGATCAGCTCATCAGTATGTTAATCTTTTTGCTGACTTTCTTAGCTTTAATTGTTATCAGTCAGATTCAATCTCTTTCTCAGTCAGGGATTAGATTGATTTCTGGAGAGCGGCTGAGCTATCTCTTCTTTCGTTCTCTCGCAAGAGACGGACTTGATATCCTTCTTTTTGGTCTACCTGCTTTGCTGATAGCATGTATCTTGCTCATTTCCTTGGGATATCCTTATGAAGTTCAGACTTTTCTAGGAATACTTTTTATTCTTTACAATAGCCTACTTCTCTTACTTAGTCTTCTAATTGCCTTTCTTTTTACCATTTCTTTAAAAAAAGTCCATCTCCTCTCTATCATCAAAGGAAAATTACCAATCAAGTCAATTCTACGCATTCTCTACTTTGGTCAGTTACTTGCCATTCTACTGGTTATTGTAGGATTTGGACGTATGTCTACTTACTATCATATACTTGAGAAAAATGAGGCTGGACAAGCTACTTGGGAACAACGCTCCAATGTTGTTACTCTTCAAACAGGGCGTTCCAGTCAGATGAAAAATTTAGATGAACTGCAGACAAATGCTGATAAATGGTTTGACTTTATTCAACATGCTATAGATAATGAGAATGCCTTCCTTATTAAACATAATCTAGTTGAGCAAGCTCTTAAGCAAGCTACCTCAAATCATAATGAAACTGAAAATAACCCTTATGGTATGGAAGGAAAAAATATTCTCTACGTCACGCCCAGCTACTTCCAAAAGGAAGATATGGACTTATCATCAGAAACCTTTCAAAAAATCAACACCCTCAAAGATGGACAGATCCTTGCCATACTCCCAGAAGAACTACAAAAAAATGAAAAAGATATAAAATCAACCTTGCAACAAGAGTTAACCAACCGATTATACAGTAGCAAGTCTAATCAAACTGTCGAAGTTAGTATAGCTTATACCAATCAAAATAATGATGTATTTCTCTATAATACCACCCATATCGCTTATGATCAATGGTTATCAAATCCCATCTTTCTTGTGCTTTCTCCTAAAGCACTTGGTAAGGCTTCCTCCATCTTCTGGTTTACAAATCTAGAATATCTCTATTTTACAGACCTCCACCAGACACAAGTACTTTTGAAACACTATCAACTTGATCAAATGGTCTCAGGGCTATCGTCTGCTAGGGAAACCTATCTCCAGTTAAATCAAAAAATTAAAATCGAAATTTTTAGTAACTTAGCGAGTGCTATGTTTGCTATTTTGACTTCAATTTTGCTGTTTACAAGTTTAAATCTGCTCTATTTTGAAGCCTTTCGCAAAACCATATTCTTGAAAAAAATAGCAGGCTATTATTTCTTTGAATTACACAATAGATATATCACTTCTCAAATAGCAGCTCTCTTCATTGGAAGTGGTCTAGCTTTCATTATTTCTAAGAATATCTGGATTACCCTGATCCTATTTTTCAGCTTTTTAAGTTTAGCCGTTCTTCTATTGAAGATCTTTGATAAGAAGGAAAGCAAAACCTATGTTAGCATTATCAAAGGAGGATAGCATGATTGAATTGCAACATATTTGGAAACAATTTGGTTCTCGTATTATTTTTTCAGACTTGAATCTGAATTTTCAAAGTGGTATGGTATATGCTTTGATAGGAGACAGTGGTTGTGGAAAAACCACTTTGCTCAATATGCTTGCAAAACTAGAGACTTTCGACAAAGGAGAAATCATTTATAAAGGAAAGTCTTTGACTTCTCTAAAAAATGAGGAATTCTATCGTAACGAGCTAGGTTATCTCTTCCAGAACTTCGGACTATTAGAAAGTCAGACCATTCGAGAAAACCTTGAGCTGGGACTGATTGGCAAAAAACAGAACAAGAAACAAGAAAAAGAGAGACTTCTTCTTCAAGCACTACAAGCTGTCAGACTAGATTATTTAAGTCTCAACCAAAAAATCTATGAATTATCTGGTGGTGAAGCTCAACGCGTAGCGCTTGCTAAGATTATCCTGAAAAATCCTCCTTTAATTTTAGCCGATGAGCCTACCGCCTCGCTAGATCCAAAAAATTCCAAGGAAATTATGGAAATTCTCCTTGAACTTCGTAATGCTAATAGAACAATTATCATCGCAACTCACAATCCTAGTATCTGGAAAATGGCTGATCAGGTAATTCATCTCTCTCAAGATGGAAAAGAATATACTTAAATACCAAAATCCCTTGTGGCTAAATAACCACAAGGGATTTTCAGTCATTTATGCTACTTCTTTTAAGTAACATAGTGCAAATAATAAATACTTCCTGTCAAATCTCACCAAAACCAGCCATCATTGTCTTCAATAGCTTGGGCTTCCTTGCGTTTGCGTGGTCCTGTTCCGTACATTTCAGCTTCAATCTCTTCCTTAGTTGGCAAGATAGAGGCAAGGATGATGTAAATAATCACACCGATTCCAAAATTTGCCACAGTAAAAATGGCGAAGAGAAAGCGGACTAGAGTTACATCAAAATTCCACTTGTCTGATAGACCAGCTAAAACTCCTGACACCATGCGATTTCGTCTCATTTTATAAAATTTTGTATTCATGATTGTTTCCTCTTTCGGTATTTTTACAAGTAGTATAGCATGAAACGGAACCAAGAACATCAGTCCTTAGGCCGATTTAAGATAACCAGTTTGCCACGGCAGATGCCACAGCGATAGCGTTTGGTATCAATCCTTCTCTTACGCTGATAACTTTGCTGGCAGGTTTGGCACTGATAGATTAGGTGGGGGATTTGAGTTTGTGCTTCCAAAGGTGGTACAAAGCGCAGCCCATCCACTTCTTTCAAAAGTTCCTTAAAATCTCGGTCCTTATGGCGATACCCCTTTTTCTGAAAATAAAGATGATAGTGACAGAGTTCATGGCGCACGATTTTGCGAAAGACTTCCAAACCTAGTTCATTATAAACCTTGGGATTAAAATCCAAATGCCCATCCTTGGGGAAAAATCGTCCACCTGTCGTTCGCAGACGAGAATTCCACTGGGCTTGGTGTGTGAAAGGTCTACCAAAGTCTTCAAGGGAAACAGCCTGAACGTACTCAGTCAGTTTCATCTGGAGCTAGGAGCGACAGATTGACTTTTTCACGTTCAGTATCGATTTTCTTAACCCAAACCGTTACCAAATCTCCGACTGACACCACTTGGCTGGGATGTTTGATAAATTTACGACTCATATGCGAAATATGAATCAAGCCGTCCTCGTGAATCCCGATATCAACGAAGGCACCGAAGTCAACGACATTCCGTACCACTCCTTCCAGCTTCTGACCGACAACAAGATCCTTGATATCCAGAACATCTTGACGGAGAACTGGAGCATCAAAAGAATCACGGAAATCACGACCTGGTTTGAGGAGGTCTGCAATAATATCTTTAAGGGTTTCTGGGCCAAGTTCTAGTTCTTGCGCCATTTCCTTGACAGAAAGGGACTTAAGCTTATTTTGTGCTTCTTCGTTTAGGTCTTTAATATATAAACGTTTGAAGAGCTCCTTGACCGCAGCATAGTTTTCTGGGTGTACCCCTGTATTATCAAGAATATTGCTACTTTCAGGGATACGGAGGAAACCAGCAGCCTGCTCAAAGGCTTTGGCACCTAGACGAGGAACCTTCTTGATTTGAGCGCGTGAAGTGATTTTTCCTTCTTCTTCACGGTATTTGACGATATTTTCAGAGATGGTTTTATTGAGTCCAGCTACGTGGGAAAGGAGAGCTGGGCTGGCTGTGTTGACATTGACACCGACTTGGTTTACCACGGTATCGACGACAAAGTCCAGACTCTCAGACAGTTTCTTTTGACTGACATCGTGTTGGTATTGACCGACACCGATTGACTTAGGATCGATTTTTACCAATTCAGCGAGGGGATCTTGCAAACGACGGGCGATAGAGATAGCAGAGCGTTTTTCAACGGTTAATTCTGGAAATTCCTGACGCGCAAGTTCGCTGGCAGAGTAGACAGAAGCACCGCTCTCATTGACGATAACATAGCTGACTTCTGGAAAATCTTTAAGAACTTCCGCCACAAAGGCTTCGCTTTCGCGACTGGCCGTTCCATTTCCAATGGCAATAATTTCCACACCGTATTGACCGATCAGGTCGGCTAAGTCTCGCTTGGCTTCTTCAATCTGACGAGCTGATGCTGGTTTAACGGGATAAATGACTTGGGTCGTCAGCATTTTCCCCGTCGCATCAACGACAGCTAGCTTGGCACCTGTACGAAAGGCAGGGTCAAATCCTAAAACCACGCGCCCTTTCAGTGGAGCAACCAAGAGAAGATTGCGCAGATTGTCTGAAAAGAGTTGGATAGCTCCTTCTTCTGCCTTCTCAGTTAATTCTGTCCGAATGCGTCGCTCGATAGCAGGCAAGACCTTCTTCTTAACAGATTGGTGGATAACTTCATCAATATAAGCACTTTTTACCTTAAAACGAGCAGCAAAGAAAGCTAGGATACGATCCGTCGCATGTTCAAAACCGACTTTCAAGATGCCTAATTTTTCACCACGGTTAAGGGCTAAGGTACGATAGCCCTGCATGTTACCAACTGTCTCTGAAAAATCGTAATAAATCTGAAAAACTTGTTTTTCATCAAGACTTTCATCCTTGACCTGCGAAGTGATTTTAGAGTGTCTCAGCACTTCCTGATAGGTCATAGCACGTAGATTGACGTCTTCAGATAAAGCTTCTACCAAGATATCAACTGCACCAGCTAAAGTTTCTTGACCAGTCGCAAATCCTTCACAGACAAACTTCTCGGCCTCTTTCTCTAAGTCAGCTACGTTTTGCAAAATCAAGCGCGCAAGAGGAAAGAGTCCAGCTTCGCGAGCAATGGTTGCCTTGGTCCGACGCTTTTCCTTATATGGAAGATAGAGTTCTTCTACATCTGCTAGTTTTTCGGCAGCTAAGATAGCTTCTTCCAAGTCCTTTGTTAGCTTGCCTTGTTCTTGAATCTTAGCCAAGACTGCTTCCTTGCGGTCATTGAGATTAGTCAGGCTTTTATCTAAGTCGATAATGGCCTTAATCGCCACTTCATCCAGACTACCAGTCATATCCTTCCGATAACGCGCGATAAAGGGAATCGTCGCCCCTTCGGCTGTCAAACTTAGAACGGTATCAATTTGCTTTAACGTCACACCCAAATCTTGGGAGATTTTTTCATATTTTTTATCCATAAACCTATTATACCATAAGGGACAAGGCTTGTTTCACCTTACCTGTTTTCACCTCTTTGATTATCAAAATAAAAATAATCCCTTTTCCGCAAAATAATAGTATAATAGAGGTAACATTTAGAAACGAGGTAGGCCCATGGCTGTTAAATTTACAAAAACTGATGACTTGGACAAGATGTTTGAAGAATTTGCCAAACTCCCTGACTTAACACAGGTCACTTTCCCAGATGACAAAGATAAAAAAGAAAAAGTTGAGAAGAAAAAATAGATGACGATTTTCCAATCTCTTTCTCCTAGCATTTTACAAGCAGGGGCTATTTTTCTCTCCATCATGATTGAAGCCCTTCCTTTTGTCTTGATTGGGAGTCTCATTTCGGGATTGATTGAGGTCTATATCACACCTGATAAAGTTTATGAGTTTCTTCCTCGCAATCGGTGGGGAAGGATCTTTTTTGGTACCTTCATTGGCTTTCTCTTTCCTTCTTGCGAGTGTGGAATCGTCCCGATTATCAATCGTTTTCTGGAAAAGAAAGTCCCCAGCTACACAGCTGTTCCTTTTCTGGTGACTGCTCCTATCATCAATCCTATCGTTCTTTTCGCTACCTATTCTGCCTTTGGCAATTCCTTAAAAATGACCATCTTGCGAGCTCTGGGAGCCATTGTGATTGCTTTGGTGCTGGGGATTTTCCTAGGATTTTTCTGGAAGGAACCCATTCAAAAAGAAAATCCTATTGCTTGTCATGAACACGACTTTTCATACTTGACTCCTGCTAGAAAAGTCTTTCAGGTCTTTATACAAGCTATTGATGAGTTTTTCGATATGGGGCGCTATTTAGTCTTTGGCTGTCTCTTTGCAGCTATCGTACAGGTCTATGTCCCGACTCGGATCCTGACCTCTATCAGTGCTAGTCCACTCCTTGCGATTCTCTTGCTCATGTTTCTTGCCTTTCTCCTCTCTCTTTGTAGTGAGGCAGATGCCTTTATCGGTGCTTCTCTCCTCTCGAGCTTTGGCCTAGCACCAGTCCTTGCTTTTCTAGTCATTGGCCCCATGCTTGATATCAAAAATCTCCTCATGATGAAACACTATCTCAAGGCCAACTTCATCTGGCAATTTATGGGCATTGTGACTCTGCTTGTCTTGCTTTATTCTTACATGATAGGGGTGATGCTATGATTCGATTTTTCATTCTACTGGGCTATTTTGCTCTGACCCTTTACCTCAGGCTATCTGGAAAGCTCAGTCACTACATCAACCTCCACTATTCCTATCTAGTCTATATCTCCATGATCCTTTCTCTTCTGTTGGCTCTGGTCCAATTCTACACCTGGATTAAGAAAATCAACTCTCACAGCCATATGGAAAGTCGTCGAGCTAGACAAATCAGCATCCTGTTACTGTCACTACCTCTGTTGATTGGAGTTGCCTTTCCGACAGTAAGTTTGGACTCGAGAACCGTATCTGCCAAAGGCTATCATTTCCCACTTGCTGAGGGAATCGACACAGCTATTCAGGAAAGCGAAGGAACATCCAGTCAATACCTCAAACCCGATACCAGCACCTATTTTTCAAAATCTGCTTATGAAAAGGAAATGAGGACTACCGCTGATAAATACCTCTCCCTGCCAACCATTCAGGTTACAGACGAGAACTATATGGAAGTCATGGAAGTTCTCTATGACTATCCACAAGAGTTTGAAGGAAAGAAAATCGAATTTACAGGCTTTGTCTATAACGATCCTAGTCATCCAGATAGCCAATTCCTCTTTCGCTTTGGGATTATCCACTGTATCGCAGACTCTGGTGTGTATGGACTCTTGACCAAGGGAAACTCCCGCCAGTATCCTGATAATACCTGGATTACCGCTAGGGGAACCCTGACCCTCCACTACCATAAAGAACTCAAACAAAAACTCCCAACACTGGAAGTTGAGAGTTTCACCAAAGTAGACAAACCAGAAAATCCTTACGTTTATCGCGTGTTTCAATAAAAAGTAACTCAGCAACAGACAAATTACTTTTTAAAGTAGCTTGTCTTTTTTGTTCTCCTAGTTCAACAAAATCAACACGCAACCTTTCAAACAATAGAAAAAGTCCCAAGAAATAAGATTTCTCGAGACCATAAAAATGTTAACAAGATAGGGTTGACAATCATCACATACCATAGCTTAACTGCAATAGAGTTGTGATAGAAAACGTTGATTTACTAGATAAAATAAAACTCATATTAAACTGAATATTTCAGTTTCTTACTGGCATAAAGCTATTTGAGTTTAATTTAACAACCACTAACCTCTATTAACGCCACCAAATGCTGAACCAAAAACGGAAGTAGTATCCAAAGAACATAATGTGCACCTCCTTTTACAAAACGTTTTTCCATCTCAACTATATTATATATTTTCTTGTGGAGAATTGCAAATTTTTTTCAGTCAAATTACTAGCTTTTTTCAATAAATTATGATAATACACAAAATTTTATATTAAAAATAGTTATTTACTTTCGGTTTCTATAAAATAAAACCATAATATAAATGCACTAAGTTCCATAACTGGATTTTTTCTGTCAAACTTCATAGCTTCCAGTTGTTGAAATTATGAACTAGCCTCTTTTCTGCGCCATGAATCTCCGCTTTTTACTGTTTTTCTTCAGCTCTGTTGGACTACTTCTCATTTTGTAATAAAGCTCTTACCTCGTCTGCTCCAATTTTATCCTCAGCTTTTTCAAAGAGTTGAATAGATTGATAAAAATAATCTCGTGATTTATTTGAATTTTGCTTCAGATAAATCTCTCCCATCCCTCTATAGGAACAAGCTTGAGCAATGAAGTCCTCAGTTGTCAAAGCAAAATCTAGGGATTTTTGCATATAGCTTTCTGCCTCTTCTAGATTTCCCAACTTTAAACGAAGATAGCCTTGTTCATAGTTGTTAACAGAAAATTTCAAAGCATCATTGGGAAAATATTTTTTTATAATTTGCATTTCCTGATCGATATAGAGTAGAGCTTTTTGAAAATGACCCATTTCACGGTAAACCATCGCTAACTGATGATAGCCTATATGTTCATTTTCTTGGTCACTTTTAATTCGGGCTAAGTCAATATAACGCTGGTAGATACTTAAGCACTCGTTATAATTTTGCTCTTCAAGATAGATATAGCCCATCAAATTTAATAAACTAAAATTAGTGCAAGTTTCCAAAGAAAAATCAGCTTCAACTAATTTTTTAGCCTCTTCAATCTTACCCTCAAACAATAATTCCCATGCTTGATTCATGCTTATTCTCCTGCATCTTACGTTGTATAGAAATCTATTGACAAATCGCTATCAGACTCGTATTTTTTCCAGGCTAAACTGAAACCATAATAATCCTGAAATTCAGGGTGCCAGTCATAATAAAGTGGGATACGACTATATTTTCTTGCAACAACTTCGTCTTCAAATTCTGGAGATCCCCCTGCAGTAATACCAAATTGAAGACCATTTAGTTCCCAGCTATTGCCCCAAACATTTTCATCAGAAAGAACATCGATCCATCTCGAGGCGTCAATATCAAAATCTGCACATAATTCCAGTTCATAGAATTTTCTACAGTTAATCTCTGAAGGCTTAATATAAAAGGCACCTTCTACTTGGTACTGTTTATCTTTGACTTGAATCTGTGTGATTTTCATTGGAATCGGAACTCCATTTAGTTCTAACCAGAAATATCCTAAAGGGGTTTTGATACTATAATATTGCTGATTAGCAGGTTTAGCGTTTTTAGAACAAGCATCAAGAATTCTTCCAAGCTTAATTAAATTTCTACAAACGATTTTTGAAGTGTGTGGGTCGAAATGTGAATACCTACGGGTGACTCGTTTTAACTTTTCAACAGGAAAAGTGATATCCTTTGGTAGGGCATGATACTTCTGTACAACTAGAGCAGTTTTTTCAGTATTTTCCTTCCCCACTGGGACAACTACAGCATGCCCAATATGGATATTTGGGTCATCACAAATATAAGTATAGCCATTCCCTCCCTCCTGAAACTCAACTACAACAAGATTTAGCTCTTGATTCGGATCAAAGAGAGGCTCAACCTTTTCTGCTTCTTGGCGCTCATAAAAAGTAGAGCGTTCCCTATCCCCGTCTTCGCCAAAAACCATAAAACTGCCACATTCAGGGCACTTCCACATATAAAAGGATGCTTCAGAAATCTCATCATAAGAAATTTTATTATGGTCGTCAGCTTTATTCATGATTTCTTCAAACAACTCATCCGAATAAACTGAATAAGCATTTGGATCGGGCGATCTATGGTCGTTCATTGCTTGCCCGCATCTACATGTCCATTTACCCATAAACAACCTCAGTCGTGGCCTAATTCTTCAAGGAAAAATTGATTTAGAGCTTTCCAGTCTCTTTTATCCTCGCCAACACTTTGGACGTAGGCATCCAGTTCTTGAATATTATCTAAAATATAATCTTGAATTGGCTTTATAGGCTCAATTTCCATACCTTCAGGACCGTTTATCTTAATGTCAAGCAATCTTGAAACATGCTCCTTCATTTGAGACGGCAGCAATTCTTTCACCAAATCATCAAATAAAATCGGAGGGATTGAATGGTATTTTTCGATCCAACGACAAGCCAAAATAGGACGAAGCGCGTAGAAATACTTTTTAGGTTTGACCTTGTCTCCTGAAAGATACTTATTCATTTGAGTTCTAGCAGTGTTCAAGTAATGGTGGAGCATTTTCTTCTCAGAAAAATACTGGTTGGCAAGAGGACGTATACGCTCGATAAAATCCGTTTGTTGATAAACAATTGGTGACTGTAACCATTCAAACAGTGTTGGATTTGACTTATAAAGGAGTTTTAAAGTCTTGTCTAAATCCCAGCCACTCACATCCCAAGTATCGTCAATTGGTAACTCGATAACATCACGCCGTTCATTCAAATGGAGATAAAAATCTCGCTTGTGTTTGTAGATAAACCGTACATCAAAGTCACTATCAGGAGACTCAAAGCCCCATGCACGACTACCAGACTCGATAGCCCACAAAACTGTGACATCATAATCACGCTCAATTTCTGCTAATTTTTCAGGTACCAGAACATTCATTTCTTCTTGTGTTTGCATAATAAAGCCTCGTCTATATTCCGAACATATATAGTTGCTAAAATTGGGAATTATGGGAACTGAAAGAGAAATATATCACTCTTTCAAAACTAAAATCAAATAAACTAAACCTTCCATTAGCTTATTCAGACGTTTTCTATACCTGAGACTCTTGAATGATAGACTCTCCATCCTTCCAGTTCCGAGCAATCTCTTCATCTTTCTGGAGTTGATCTACCAGTTCCTCTACGGAGTCAAATTTGACCATATCACGGACACGGTCCAGCCAGTAGACAATGACTGTCTCACCGTAAATATCGTCTGAAAAATCGAAAATATTGACTTCAAAACGTGGCTCTTCTCCATCAAAGGTGACATTTTTGCCAACACTCGCCATGCCACGATATCTTTGCCGTTGCACCTCGACATCGACTACATAGACACCATCTGCTGGCATGTAGGTTCGATCTCTTAGGACCAGATTGGCTGTTGGGTAACCGATAGTACGCCCACGTGCATTTCCATGAACGACCATCCCACGAGATGGGAGCGGAGTGCCGAGCAGATGCTTGACTTCTTTGACATCTCCATCAAGAATAGCTTGGCGAATCCGTGTGGAACTAATCTTGCCCTTTTCGTCCTCAACTGGAGGAACAATGATGATCTCTCCATCAAAATAGTCCTTCAGGTCATCCGCAGTTTTCTTATCTGAACCAAACGTATAGTCAAATCCTGCTACAATGATAGCTGGTTTTAAAGCCTTGATGTAGGTATCAAAGAACTCTTGACCCGTTAAACTAGCAAATTTGCTACTAAAGTCAAGTAAGAAAAGAGCCTCTACTCCGTGCCACTTCATCTTGTGCTCCCGTTCCTCATGATTGACGATATGGAGCATGAGCTCAGGTTGGTAAGGTTGCAAGGCAAGTTTTGGCGACTCTGTAAAGGTCATCACGACAACTGGCAGATAATCCTTCATAGAAGCCTTGCTAGCCACTTCAAAAAGTTTCTGATGCCCCTTGTGGATGCCATCAAAATAACCTAGTACAAGGACTGTTTTCCCCGGTACTGCAATATCTTTTTCGTTCTTAATAGGTACTGTTGTAATCATGAAACTATTATATCATAGAGAAAGCCTTTTCGCTAAGAGGAAATCCCAAATGTCGTTTTTTGCGCCTGAACTGACCTCAAGAGAAAATTTAGCACTTTAGTTTTAAAAAATAGCACCTCCTAAGAGATGCTATCATTTGGTAACTAGTCTACTGTTTCTTCTAAGTCTTTTAACTTAACCGAAACAATCTTAGACACACCTGACTCTTGCATGGTAACTCCATAGATAGAGTCCGCTGCCGCCATCGTCCCCTTACGGTGGGTTACGACGATGAACTGACTGTCCTTGTCAAAGCGGTTGAGGTAATCCCCAAAACGTTTGACATTGGCTTCATCCAGCGCCGCCTCTACCTCGTCCAAGATGACGAAAGGAATGGTCTTAACTCGGATGATTGAGAAGAGCAGAGCCAGAGCTGATAGGGCTTTTTCCCCACCACTCATAAGGTTGAGAGATTGGATTTTCTTACCTGGTGGTTGAACAGAAATCTCCACACCAGCGGTTAAAAGATCGCCCTCAGTTAATATCAAGTCTGCCTGACCTCCACCAAACATCTGTCTAAAGGTCACTTTAAAGGACTCACGAATCGCCTCAAAGGTTGATTTGAAGCGTTCCTTAACCTCATCATTCATCTCTGCGATGGTCTCAAGAAGCAGGTTTTTCGCAGACAAAATATCATCACGTTGGCTATTGAGGAAATCCAGACGGTTGTGAACTTCTTCGTACTGGTCAATAGCGTCCAAGTTGACAGGACCCAGTGAGCGAATAGCCTTCTCTAAATCCTTAACCTCTTGCTCTGCCAGAGTGAGATTTTCCAGTTCATGAGCCTTTTCTAGAGCCTCATTGTAGCTAATCTGGTACTGGTCTGTTAATTGAGCTTGTAGATAGCGCAAGCGTTCACTGACCTTTTCCTTCTTAGCTTCAGCACGTGTTTGTTTACGAATCCACTCTTCATTCTGCTGGCGAGCCTGATCCAAATGGCTGGCAATATCATCCAATTGACCCTCGATATCATCCAACTCAAACTGCTTGCGAATCAGACCTTGTTGAAGATTGGTTTTCTGAGTTTTGGCCTCTTCCTCCTGCTGGCTTAGCAAATCCGTATCCACTTTCTCAAGATTATCGACCTTTTCTTGGAGGAGACGCTGAATCTCCTCTTGCTCGATATCCAGATTATCCAGTTCCTTGCCTAAGCGTTCAATATCAGTAACTTCGTACCGCTTCTGTCCTTGCAGTTCGGACTTAAACAAGCGCGCTTGAGAAATCTGTTCCTGCAAGTTTTGATAGCGTTCTTGAATGGCGTTTTTGTTAGACTTAATTTCTTCAATCTCAGCTTCCAGATTTTGCTTTTCACTGGCGATAGTAGTAAGGCGCTCTTGGCATTTTTCCTTATCCGCTTGCCAATCTCCTTCAGTAAGGCGATTTAATTCCTCTTCTTGAAGTTTCCAAAGCGTTTCTAACTCTTCCACTTGCTGATTGGTTTGCTGATAAGCTAGGGACAAACCTTGCTCCTGGATACGAGCTTGCTCACCTTGAGATTTGATAGCTTCTAATCTTTCTGCCAATACCGCCATCTCATCTTGCAAGGTCTTCAAGCTTGCCTCTTCAGAACGCAGACTGGCCTCTTCTTCAGCAATTTCTTTTTGTAATTGCTCCAGCTCTGGCTTGATGAAGATACTGTTATTTTGACGATTAGCACCACCCGCGTAGGAACCACCTGTGCGCAATTCGGTACCATCAAGCGTCACCATGCGAACCTGATAACGAACTTGACGAGCTGCGGCACGCGCATGTTCTATAGTATCAAAAATTGCTGTCGTAGCTAGCAAGTTCTTGAAAATGGCTTCTAATCTCTTATCAAAC
Source organism: Streptococcus oralis subsp. dentisani (assembly GCF_002096615.1). Classification (GTDB taxonomy): domain Bacteria; phylum Bacillota; class Bacilli; order Lactobacillales; family Streptococcaceae; genus Streptococcus; species Streptococcus oralis_U. The sequence continues at coordinate 335,785 of NZ_NCUX01000033.1, read as the reverse complement.
GACACCAACTCATCTGCCATACCCAGAAATCCTGGACTTGCAGCGATAGCGTCTTGATTCTGACTAGAAATCGTACGAGCCTTGATAGTCGTCAATGGAAGAAAGGTCGCACGACCAGCTCTGTTACGTTTTAGGAAATCAATCGCCTTGGTTGCCGCATTTTCATCTTCTACGATGATATGCTGACTGCTAGCTCCAAGTGCAATCTCCAATGCAGTTTGATAACGCACATCAAAAGCCAGATGCTCACTGACTGCACCAATGATCCCACTAAGACGATCTTTTTCTTGAAGAACACTCTTAACACCCGCATAAAAATTACTATGATTTCTAAGGATATTCTCTAAACTCTGGGCTCGAGCCTGCTTGTTTTTGAGACTATCCAGACGATCAAAGAGTTGGCTCTGCTTGGCTTGGTAAGAAACTTTCTGCTCCTCTTGTTCCTTGGCACTAGCTTGGTAGTCTGCCAATAATTTCTGAACCTGCTCCTTGGCAGTTTCAAGCTCAGCCTGCTGTTGACTGGCCTTCTCTTTAGCTGTAGCCAGCTGTTCTTTCAATTTCTCAAGTTGATCTGCTTGTTTTTGAGATAGTTGACGGCTGTTCTCCAGTTCATTCTCTACTCGGGTTAACTGGTTTGAGACATCCGCTTCTTCTTGTAAAAGCGCCACAAAACGTTCACGCAGGAGCTCGATCATTTGGTCAGGATCATCTGAAAATGCCAACAATTCTGCTTCTAAACGATTGAGTTCCTTGTTGTTTTCAGCTAGACTTTCCTCTAACCGTTCCAGATTCCCTTCTTTGCCAACCTTTTCCTTACTTAGAGCCTTTCTCTTATCTTCCAGAGTCGCCAAACGGGTTTGTGCTTCTTGTTGATTAAGGGCAACTTGCTCGGATTCCAGTTTAGACAGGGCTAGTTTTCGCTCTAAGTCACTGATCAAACTAGTCAAATCCATCAAGCTTCCTTGATCCTTGGCCATTTGAGCTTGGAGATCCTGGCGTTTCTTTTTAAGACTTTGATTTTCCTCTTCTAACTCTTCACGCTTTTGGTGATAGCTAGTCAAGAGTTCCTGAACCTGCGTTAGCTCTTCCTCTGTTAGCTCTAGTTCAGTCTTGTTTTCCTTGATTTGGGCAACCAGTACATCCAAGTAAATCGCCTTGCGTTGACCATCCAAGTCGAGAAACTTGCGAGCATTCTCGGCTTGTTTTGCAAGGGGCTTGATTTGATTATCTAACTCGTAGATAATGTCTTCTAAGCGGTCGAGATTGTCTTGAGTTTGTTGTAGCTTACTCTCTGTTTCTTTTCGACGAGTCTTGTATTTTAAAACTCCAGCTGCTTCTTCAAAAATAGCTCGACGCTCTTCAGGCTTGGAGTTAAAAATTTCCTCAACCTTCCCTTGGGAAATGATGGAAAAGGAATCCCGTCCCAAACCAGTATCCAAGAAAAGGTCATGCACATCACGCAGACGGACTTTCTTGCCATCAATTCGATACTCGCTATCACCACTACGATATATATGACGTTCAACCTTGATTTCTTGCCCCGCATCCTTGATAAAACCATCTTCATTATCTAAAGTCACGACAACCGAAGCATAATTGAGCGGTTTGCGACTTTCAGTTCCAGCAAAGATAACGTCGGGCATCTTGCCACCACGAAGGCTCTTAACACTAGACTCACCTAAAGCCCATCGCAGACTTTCTGTGATATTTGACTTTCCAGAACCATTTGGCCCAACGACAGCTGTCACACCTTGGTCAAAGACGACTTTGGTCTTATCAGCAAAGGACTTGAATCCCTGGATCTCAATTTCCTTTAAATACATGAATCCAGCCCTTTCTCCACTGCATTTTTCGCGGCTTCCTGCTCTGCTAATTTTTTGGAGCGTCCTTGTCCTTTTCCGATACTCTTGCCCTCAACTAGAACTTCTACATCAAAAACCTTATCATGGGCAGGTCCCATCTCAGAAGTCACCTGGTAGCGAATGTCCACATCCCCATTGACCTGAAGCAACTCTTGCAGGTGTGTCTTGTAATCCTTAATCATCTCAAAGTCACCTGCCTCAACCTTGGGAATCATGACCTGATAGATAAACTCTTTTACCCTAGCAACATCCTTGTCTAAAAGCAAAGCTCCCAGAAAGGCTTCAAAGGCATCACCAAGAATGGTGTCACGATTGCGCCCACCAGACTTCTCTTCCCCTTTTCCTAGCTTGATAAATTGATCAAACTGGCAATCACGCGCAAAACCAGCCAAACTCTCCTCACGGACAATCATGGCACGGAGTTTGGACAAATCTCCCTCTGGTTTCTTAGGATATTTTTTATACAGATATTCTGAAATCAATAATTGCAGAACAGCGTCTCCTAAAAATTCCAAGCGCTCATTGTGTGAAATTTTTAAGAGGCGGTGCTCATTGGCATAACTCGTATGAGTAAAGGCCGTTTCCAGCAAATTCTTGTCTGCAAATTCGATTGCAAAACGCTTCTTCAGTACAGTTTGTAATTCTTTCATACTGACCTCTTTCTAATAATTACGATCCTTTCTATTATAACAAAAAAAGCCCTCTGAGTCACTTTAAAATGGGACTAGGAAAGATTTGGGTAGTTTTTGAAAAAAGATTTCCAATTTTGGAGGAAATATAAAGAAAAAAGCCTTATTTAAAGGCTTTTTTAGGCTGTTTACATCCACCCTGAGGGAATCGAACCCCCATCTTAAGAACCGGAATCTTACGTGATATCCATTACACTAAGGGTGGAAACTCGTTTTATTATAACAAAAATTTGCTCTAATAACAAGTTTTTTATGGATGGACTAAGCGTCTATTAGTGGGAAGCATCACCGTTCCAGATAGAGTTTTTCACGATAACATAATCAACGTGTTTGAGGTCAGCAACCTTGCGTCCACCTGCGTAGGAAATGGCACTTTGCAAATCCTGCTCCATCTCAGTAAGGGTGTCTTGCAAATGCCCTTTGGCAGGAAGTAAGATGCGTTTTCCTTCTACATTTTTATAAGCACCCTTTTGGTATTGAGAAGCTGAACCATAGTATTCTTTGAACTGTTCGCCGTCGACTTCAATCGTCTTTCCTGGGCTTTCGATATGCCCTGCAAATAGGGAACCAATCATAACCATACTGGCACCGAATCGGATAGACTTGGCAATATCACCGTGAGTACGAATTCCTCCATCAGCGATAATCGGTTTACGTGCAGCCTTAGCACACCAGCGTAGAGCAGCCAACTGCCAACCACCTGTACCAAAACCGGTCTTAACCTTGGTGATACAAACCTTCCCAGGACCGATTCCAACCTTAGTAGCATCCGCACCAGCATTTTCCAATTCACGCACAGCTTCTGGAGTTCCGACGTTACCAGCGATTACAAAAGTATCAGGTAATTCTTTCTTGATGTGCTGAATCATTGAAATCACGCTATCCGCATGACCATGGGCAATATCAATCGTGATATACTCAGGAGCATCAGCCTTGAGCTGGCTAACAAAGTCATACTCGTAATCCTTAACACCAACAGAAATGGAAGCAATGAGCCCTTGATCGTGCATGCGTTTGATAAAAGGAATGCGCCCAGCCTCGTCAAAACGATGCATAATATAGAAGTACCCACCCTTAGCAAGTTGCTCTGCTACGTTCTCATCCAAAATCGTCTGCATATTTGCTGGCACTACAGGTAGTTTAAACGTATGATTTCCAAGCGTGACACTTGTATCCGCTTCTGCACGGCTTTTAATCACACATTTATTAGGGATCAACTGAATATCTTCGTAATCAAAAATTGGAAATTCATTTAACATATCGATGTCTCGTTTCTTTTGTAATGACCTTCCTATGCTTGCGCATCACTACGTCTTTTCCGACGTTTCCTTGACTTATTATAAACCAAAGTACAGTTTTTGTCAATTTTTTTAAAAAACCTTCTTTAAACGTTCGTTTTTATCACAATCAAAATCTTCTGAAAATCACTAAAAATTATTAGATTCGTAAATTATAGTTGATAACTACCTTAGCCAATCCAAAAGTGCGATGACAGTTCCATACCATCACCGCACTGATTTAGCCCATTTATTATTCTAATCTCCTTTAGATGATTTCATTGTAAAGGTATAATACTTGTCTCCGCTATACGTTATTTTAAAGACTCCATCTTTTTGTTCACTGTATAGACTCGCATTTCCAGCAACCTTACCTTCAAATATAATGGTGCCTGTCACATAACTCCATTTAGGAGTGGCAATTACTTCTCCTTTATAGGTGATGGTAGAAGTATGATCTGCCTTTAAAGTCGCCTTCAAGGAATCTGGTGCTATTTCTCCAGATGCGTCTGCATCCATTACATCCGCTACAGACGCGCCTATCCAGTCTCCTAAGAGAGCTTTCTCTTCTTCTGGCAAGAAGTTCTCAGGTTTCGCTGCATCTGTTCCTTCTTTTGCAAGTTTCACATCCATTGAAGTTCCGACAAGCTCTTTCAAGATGCTTTCAAATGTAATCGTATCCTTACCAAGCTTGCCAACCATATCAGTATTTTCAATAGTAAGAGTTAATGTGTTATCATCATTTTTCCATTTACCTTCTGCAGTTGTTCCTTCTACGTTTAGTTTCGCCTTGCCTCCACTCATCAATTCGAGTTTGAAGCCAGCCATATCATCACCAGAGAGCGTTACTCCCATGGCCGTTCCACTAACAGCTACGTATTTCCCCACTAAGGCATCGTCCGCTCTTCCACCTGATTTTCCACAAGCTCCAAGCATGATAAGTAACAGAAGTGCCAATATCAAGCTAAATAATTTTTTCATTTTGAAACCTTCCCTTTCTCCTAAAATAGATTTGAAAGTCTATCTCATTCACTCGTCTATTCTAATCAAAACTTGCCTCCTGCACCACCGTGAGTTCTTCCTGATGAAGATGTATGAGTACTGCTACCTCCAGAAGAAGATTTGCTCTCTTTGGGACGAGCCACCTTATCAACCGTTTTATATAGAAACTTTTCTTCTGCTTGAGTGACAGTGAGACTATTTTCTACAATATAATTTGTCGCTGCCACATCTGGCTCCACACTTTTGAGTTGACCAGCCATACTTGAAACAACTACAAAGGCTGTGACAAGACCTACACCTAGAGATAGGGGTACCCATATCCAACTTAGCGGTTCCTTAGGAAGATTCCCTTTGTCATAAGGTTTATCTGTCTTAGCCTGCGTTAAGAACTTATCGCTCAGTTCTGCAAAACTGCTAAATGCTTGCTCATATTCTCCGTTGCTTAGTTTCGGAACGAACCGATCAGACATATACTCTAAACCTGCATCGGTAAATGCTCGAATCGCATAACCTGTTGTGGTGATATGCCAATCCCGTTCCTTCATACTTAACAATAACAATAAACCACTATGGTCCTCACCCTGACCATAACCATTATAGTCAAAATAATCATCTGCAAAGGCTTCTGGTGTCTTCCCTCCCAGATCGTTGACAGTCACAATAACAAGGTCACATTTCTGCCGCTCACTAATCTCATCAAGTTTACTTAATAAATCTTTTTCTTCTACATCACTCAGTAAATCCGCTTCATCCACGAGACGCTTCAGGGGTCCAAACTTAGCAGCAATAGCAGTCAAACTACGGTGGGCACTGTCATACCAACTACTATTGCTATGATAAACTCCTTTGATAAAGGTATCCCAAAAATCTCCCAGAAGCTCTTTTGCTTTTCCCTTGTAGCAGATAGTTCTATAATCTTTAGACTTCCCTATTATCAGAAGAATAGCATCTTCCTTCCCTTTCTCGAAGAAATCCGTTGTATATTGAGTTACATCATCATAAGAGTCAGCAATGAGCAGATAAGATTTGAACTGATGCTCTTTGTAAATAGCTTGTGCTTCTTCTTCTAGTTTACTTTTCTCATTGGATGATAGGAGGCCAGCCTCATCATAAATTAAAGTTTGACTTGACATGTCAGCTGACACAATACCAATCAAGGTAAAAGCGAGAAAAACCGCAAGAAGGAATGACAGTAGTTTTTTCATCATATCTTCCTCCTTACATTAGATAAATCAACCAAACAATGCCATAGCAAACAATAGAAGTAAATGCTGCAATCGTCATAAAATAGCGCCAGTAGACTCGTTTATCCAAGGGAAGATTACCTACAAATTTTCCTGTTTGACCATTCATAGCAAAAACGTACTTTTCATTATTCCAAGTTGTGTTTAACAACCAGACTGGATAAAGGACATACTTGGCTTTGCTATTTTTAAACTCAACATGACTACTTTCTGGAGTTACCATTGTAAAGCCTTTAACTGTTTCCGCAAATCTATCTTCAGTACTCCTTTTAGCCCGTTTATTAGCGTGGGTGATACTTTCTTCTGCCGTCACATCATAACGCTCGGCCAAATAACCTGCTAAATAGGCTGTTTGAAAGTCAACTGCTTTTGAAACATCAAAAGGTTCAATGGATTCCATCAAGGTATTGTCCATACTTTTAGAACCGTCAACAGGTAGATGAGAAAAGGCTAACTGACCAGAACGAAGGACAGAGTAAAATTCAGTTTGGGTGTAATTGTAATCTTTGTCACTCCAAGTCGTTATCCTAGTTGCTTTGTACTTAATATCCGCATCCGCTTCTGTATTAAATAACCAAAATGGCACGTAAACACCCTTTACTTCATCAATATGGTTCTGATCCTTAAAAATTTTTGGCAATAAACGCTTGCCAAGAAGGTGCTTGTTAAGCGCTTCTCTGGCAGCTTTTTTATCCAGTTTAAACGGAATAACCAACTCTGGTTTCAAATCACCTACCAGACGTTCCTTGAGAACAACTGGATTATCACAATAAGGGCAAGTTGTTGCAGCAGTATTTTCATCAGCAATCAATTGTCCACCACAGGAATTGCAAATAAAGACGTTCAGCTGTTCATCATTCTCTTGCCATTCTGTAGCAGAATCCGTTACTAGAGATAGCTCTGAAACAGACTGGGCTTCATCCAAATGCTCGTCCATGTGCTTGAGACTCTCCATTTCGTACTCAGAGTCACAATAAGGGCACTTCATTTTTTGGATTTTCGTATCAAAGGCTAAAGCACCACCACAACAAGGACATTTGTATTCTAAATTATCAGCCATGTCATCATCTCCTCTCCCGACACTAAGCCAATCTAAAGTTGTCTTGTTCTAAAACGTTGACCCGCATTCAGGACAGAATTTTGGTGCCTGGCCAGAATCTGGAACTTTCCAACCACAGTTACTACAATGTTTTTCCTGATGAACTATCGGTTTTGGACTGCCACAATTTGAACAGAATTTACCTGTATTTACCGTGCCACATGAACAAGTCCAGCTATTGTCCACTGGTTTCGGACTGCCACACTCTGGGCAGAACTTCCCCATAGCCTCATGGCCATTTGGACAGATCCACTTATTGACATTCGGAGTGCTTGGTGGTGCTTGATTTTCTGTTTGCGCTTGGTTAGCAACCTGTTCTTGTCCCATAGCAAAGAGATTTTGTGCATTCATGCCACCGCCTGCATTGGCTGCCATGCCAAAGCCCATAAAGCCAGTCATAGCTCCTGCTTCATTACTTGCGGCTGCCTTCATAGCGTCTGCCTGTGCACCAACTAAGGTTGCGGCCGCCATAGTCGGATCTTTCATAATAGCAGTACGTTGAGCCTGCTTGATCATGTCCGCATCTTCTTCTGTGATAGTAACAGAACCGAGTGCAATGCTAATGACTTTAAGACCACGAAGTTGACCCCATTTTTCTGAGAGAGTTTCATTGAGGGCATTTTCTAATTCTGTATTGTGACTGACAATTTGATTCGGTCTCAATTCCATATCAGATAACTTAGCAAATGAAGGTTGCAAGGCGCTGATAAATTCAGTTTTCAACTGTGAGTCAATTTCTTCACGCAAATACTCTCTTTCAACATTTCCACAAACATTTGTATAAAACAAAAGCGGGTCAACGATCTTATAAGAATAAACCCCTGAGCATCGAACAGAAACGTCAAGGTCTAAACCAATCTTAGAATCTACCACACGAAATGGAATTGGGTTCGGTGTACCGAATTTATTATCAATTAATTCTTTTGTATTAAAATAATACACACGCTGATCTTTGCCAGTATCGCCACCATAAGTGAAACGTTTCCCAATTTGTTTGAAAGTATCCTTGATAGAATTTCCAAGATTTCCTGTAAAAATACTTGGTTCGCTGGAGGTATCATAAGTGAACTCACCTGGTTCGGCACAAACTTCTACAACCTTACCTTGCTCAACAATCATCATACACTGACCATCAGCTACCGCAATACCTGAACCATTGGAAATAATATTATCACTGCCCTTAGTATTGGATGATCGACCAGAGACCCGCTTTTGCCCCTTGACAACCATGACAGATTTGTCCATAGACTCACAATAGAAAAATTCTTTCCATTGATCGGCTAATAAACCACCTACAGCTCCTGCACCTGCTCTAATAAGTCCCATAATGCGCCTCTTTTCTTTTTATCAGTGAGCCATTAATAACTCACTTGCCTACCGCCTTCCTATTTAAATAATCCTTTCCACCTCCCATTCATTGTGATTACTGGTATGAGCGATTCTAGGCATATCAACTATTAAAAATATTGTTGACAACTAATCAATTATAACTCAAAAAAGCCCACTTAAACCCCGACTGCAAGTAGCAAAACATGCGAAGGGAGTCTAAATGAGCCACTTACAGTATAATTCTAGCTGTCATCAGCTACAACTCTCAGCAAGCTAACAAGGAGAGTGTAGAAAGCGAAAGAACGACGTTAAATGGATAATTTTAATATTTATATGATGATGGCGAGGTTCTATCAGCTTGTTTTCAGTAGACAAACTATTCGTAAAACCTCTTAAACAGTACCTTGAACTTTTAAGCACTCAAATGCCATTTGGTCTTTATATATTATAAGTTACATTAAGCGAATGGTAATCTGTGTAAATCAGGATCTCCTAATGATAAATTCCACTAATAAACCACCTTACTTCAAACTCACTTTAAAATGTAACCGTTACCAATTTCTATCTTTATTTTACCTTTTTTTCTAGGATTTTGCATGTTCTATACTGAATTTTTAAAATTTTTAGACGATTGTTTTCGTTATGTCTAATTAATTCTCAGAAATCACTATATATAAAAACATGTGAAAGGATAGCCGTTTAGGATCTACCCAGCTTAATAATATTCACCCTGACGGTAGTCCCATGAGTTAAAGGTATCTGACAGGTGCATCATGATTTTATCAATGTCAAGCCCTTTGCGGATAACAACTGGAGCTGGTGAGATTGAACGGTCTCCTCCTTGTTCTGGGATGAGCTTTCCGTCCTTATCGACCATAGAGACCATCACACCTTGCTCGTAGCGAGTTTCAATCGTTTTGTCAGGTTGGATGGAAGCCACATAGTCGTCTGCTTCGATGACAAGGTCCACTGCTCCTTCTATACGTTGACCGATCCCTTCTACCTTACCGCGGTTTCCTTTACCAGATGGGTTTGCAGATGAGGCATAAACCATCTTACCTTCTTCCCAAAGTTTGGCAGCCAACTGTTCACCAGCTTTACCAAACTTAATGACAAAACAGCTAGTACCACGCACGTCTGTCATGAGTTCTTCACGACAATCACCGTATGCTTTGAGTTTTTCAAAAGCTTCTGGTTTCCAAGGAAGGATACAACCGAGAAGAATGTCTTCGTCCCAATGTTTTTGGTAGAAGGCTTCAATTTCTGGGTTGAGTTGTGCTAAAGCGCGTAGCTCGTCCATGCTACCACAAAGTACAACACCTGGTTTGTTACGGTTACGCTCTTTGGCTTCAAATTTGCGTTCAAGTCCTGCCTTATCGCTAGTCATGATAATGTAACCAACTTTTGTAGGGCAAACGATACATCCGCCCTCACCTTTTAAAATGTCATAGCCTTCTTGTGAAAGTGTTCCGTTCCATTGAATGTGTTTTGTCATAGTTCTATTTCCTTTTCTATTTTTTCTAATCCTGCCAGTAGGTTGGTCGTTGTTTTTCATAGGCAGCAATCAAATCTTCATACTGCAAAGTAATACCGATATCATCCAAACCATTTAAAAGCTTGTGTTTCCATTCGCTATCGATTTCAAAAGTGAATTCACCGACTGGTGAGATGATTTTTTGTTGTTCCAAGTCCACAGTTACCTGATCGCTAGGTTTAAGTTCGGCTAGTTTCTCTCTAACCTCTCTAGGCTGAACAATGGGCAACATGCCATTATTGAGTTCATTATTGTAATGAATGTCCCCGAAAGAGCCTGCAATCACGACCTTAAAACCATAGTCAGCTAGAGCCCAAGCTGCGTGTTCTCTCGAAGACCCTGCCCCAAAGTTATCCCCTGAGATGAGAATACTGGATTTGCGGTATTCTGGTCGGTTAAAAACAAAATCTGGGTCCTCAGTATAGTTGTCGTCCAGATAACGCCAAGCATACATGAGGTACTTACCAAAGCCTTTCTTATCAATCAACTTGAGAAACTGCTTGGGGAGGATTTGGTCGGTGTCGATGTTATCATTCATGAGAGGAACGGTCGTTCCCGTATAAACTGTAAATTTCTCCATATCCTCTCCTTACTTGGCCTCTGGCATCTGCCGAACATCTACGAAACGCCCTGCGATAGCTGCCGCTGCTGCCATGGCTGGACTGCAAAGATGGGTTTTAGCACCAAATCCTTGTCTGTCTTCAAAGTTGCGGTTACTGGTTGAGGCACAGTGGACACCATCAGGGACCTTGTCAGGATTCATCCCCAGGCACATAGAGCAACCTGGGTCTCGCCACTCAAAGCCAGCGTCTAAGAAAACCTTATCCAAGCCCAACTTCTCAGCAGCTCGTTTCACAGGACGAGAGCCTGGAACCACGATAGCAGTTAAGTTGGGAGCTATTTTCTTCCCTTTAACAAATCGAGCAGCCAGTTGCAAGTCGCTGAGCCGAGCATTGGTACAAGACCCGATAAAAATATAGCCTAGCTCAATATCCGCTGGCTTTTGACCAGGCTCCAAGTTCATGTAATGATAAGCTCGTTCATCATTCATATCCTTAATTTCTGGAAAACTACTGTCAAAGTCGACGCCCATAGCAGGATTGGTTCCCCAAGTCACCATGGGAGCCAAGTCTGAGACATCCATCCGGATAACCTTATCATAAACAGCATCCTCATCGCTGACAAGGGTCTTCCAGTCAGCAACAGCCTCCTCAAAGTCCTCTGGAACACATTCCCTTCCCTTTAAATAATCATAGGTAGTCTGATCTGGATTCATGATCCCCATCTTAGAACCAAACTCGATGGACATGTTACAGATGGTCATTCGCTCTTCCATGGTCAGAGCATCAATCGCTTGCCCACGATATTCCACCACATAGCCAACACCACAAGCAACGCCGTACTTGGCAATCAAGGCGAGAATGTAATCCTTAGAATAAACTCCTTTTTGAGGAACACCAGTGAATTCTACCAACATTTTCTTAGGTTTAACTTGCCAGAGGGTCTGAGTAGCAAAAACATGCTCGACTTCACTGGTCCCAATTCCAAAAGCAATAGCTCCGAAAGCTCCGTGAGTAGCTGTATGACTATCTCCACAGACGATGAATTTTCCTGGTTGGGTCCGTCCTGTTTCTGGACCAACCATGTGAACGATGCCCTGCTTTTCAGAACCGTGGGCAGCATGTTCAATCCCAAACTCCTCAACATTTTCAGCAAGCTTATCAATTTGAGCCTTAGAAATCACATCTCGAATATCGTAGATATTGACGGTCGGAACATTATGATCAAAAGTTCCAAATGTCAAGTCTGGTCGTCTCAATCTACGACCTGCGTCTCGCAGTCCTTGAAAAGCTTGGGGACTGGTCACTTCATGAATATAGTGCTGATCCACATACATGAGTTGAGGCTGCCCTTCTTCTCCTGTGATGACATGGCGGTCCCATAATTTATCAAAAATCGATTTTCCTGCCATCCATTACCTCCAAATAAAATATAAGGCTACTAGTGTGATTACCATCCCGAGAAACCAAACTGTTTTAAAATACCATTTTCTAGTCTTGTGGTGAAAGGTGATTCCTGCCAACCATGCACCAAAACCACCACAAGTAAGGGCTAAAATGAGTAAGATTTTCTCTGGGATGCGCCAAGCACCTCTTCTTGCCTTGGATTTGTCAATGCCATAAATCAAGAAAACCAGCAAATTCCAAATCAAGAGGGCAAGCGTGATTCCTTCATTTATCTTCATAGTCTTTCAATGATGGCTTCTGTCATTTCCTTGGTCGAAGCCTGCCCTCCAATATCTCTTGTTAAAATGCCAACCGCTAAACTAGCTTCAACAGCACGCTCGATACACTCTGCATCCTCATAACGTCCAAAACTGTCTCTCAACATCATGGCAACTGACAAAATCATGGAAATAGGATTGGCAATTCCTTGGCCAGCAATATCAGGCGCTGAACCATGAATAGGCTCATAAAGACTTGGCCCCTTTTCAGAATGACTGGCTGATGGCATGACTCCAAGCGTACCAGATAGAACGCTTGATTCATCAGATAAGATATCTCCGAAAAGATTCTCTGTCACGATGACATCAAACTTAGCAGGATTGGTAATCATGAGCATGGCAGCTGAGTCCACCAACTGGTGTTCCAAGGTCACATCTGGGAAATCCTGCGCGACTTCCTCAGCTACTCTGCGCCAGAGTTTTGATGTTGCTAGAACATTTTGCTTATCGATACTAGTAACGAGTTTTCTCCGATTTCTTGCAATTTCAAATGCCTTGCGAATAATCCGCTCTACTTCTTCGTAGCTGTAGTCGTTGATATCACGCGCTTTTCGCTCTTCAAGGATATGATCCCCAAAGTAAATCCCACCTATCAACTCACGTACCACGACAAAGTCTACACCAGCAATTCGTTCTGGTTTAAGTGGTGATAAATGCTTGAGACTGTCAAAAATCTTTACAGGTCGAATATTGGCATAGAGATTGAGTTCCTTACGAAGAGCCAGCAAGCCTTGTTCAGGCCGAATCGATGCTCCATCATACTGAGGACTACCGATAGCCGCAAGGAGAATCGCATCTGCTTCTCTACATGCCTTGAGGGTTTCATCAGGTAAGGGATGCCCCGCAGCATCAATACCTGCACCTCCAAAGGGGCATCTATCTATCTCATAGTCAAAACCTGTTTTTGAAGCTAGAGCTTCTAGAACTGCTAAACCAGCTTCCATGATTTCTGGACCGATTCCATCCCCTGCTAGAGCTACTATTTTCTTTGTCATAGCCTTCTCCTTTACACACTAGGCATGTCTCGGTAGGAAACGCTATGTCCCATCTCACCTGCATTCTCTTTTTGAACAAAAGTATTGGCATTGATATAAGCAATAGCCGAAGCCTTTAACACATCAAAATCGAGTCCTGCTGCATTAAAGATGGTTTCGGTATCTCTGTTTTCAACAGTGACCAAAACCCGAGCTTGGGCATCGATTCCATCTGTTACCGCATCGATGGTATAGGACACCAAGCGGACAGATTGGTTAAAGAACTTATCGATAGCGTTAAAGATCGCTTCAACGGAACCTTGCCCTGTCGCATTGAATTCGACTTTCTCACCATCCATGTTGGCTAGACTAACAAGCGCTTCAATGTCATTGTCTGCATGGGTTTGAAGTTGCAAATCATCAAAGTGGAAGCCTTCTGGATTTTCAACCATGGTTCCAGCTACCAGAGCTCGAATATCTGCATCTGTGATTTCTTGTTTCTTGTCAGCCAGTGCCTTGAACTTAGCGAAGAGTGGTTTGATATCCTCTTCTGTAAAGTCTAGAGCCAATTCTCTTAGTTTCTCAACAAAGGCATGGCGGCCAGACAATTTACCAAGTGGAAGGCTATTACTCTTAACACCGACCAATTCAGGTGTGATGATCTCATAAGTGAGAGGATTTTTAAGGACTCCATCTTGGTGAATGCCCGATTCATGAGAGAAGGCATTGCCACCAACGACAGCCTTATTTTTAGGAACTGGAATACCAGAGAAGCGAGAAACCATTTCAGACGTATTCATTGTTTCATCCAAAACAATATCACTAGTTGCTTGGAAGAAATCCTCACGAATCTTCAAAGCAACAGCTACTTCTTCAAGAGCAACATTACCTGCGCGTTCACCGATACCATTAATAGTTCCCTGGACACGTCCAGCACCGTGTTTAATTGCTGTCAAAGTATTTGCAGTTGCCATACCGAGATCATCGTGACAGTGGACACCAAAGACAACTTTATGATCTGATTTAATATTTTCAGTCAAGTAATCAAAGATACGTGCAAACTCTTCTGGAGTCGTAAAGCCAACTGTGTCAGGGATATTGATATAAGATGCACCTGCATCGACCGCTGTTTGAACGACTTGCAAGAGGAAATCCAACTCTGTTCTAGTCGCATCTTCAGGAGAGAATTCGACGATTTCAAACTTAGAACGTGCATAAGAAACATGTTCCTTGATAGCTTCTAAAATCTCTTCCTTGCTCTTATTGAGCTTATACTTGCGGTGAATCGGACTGGTAGCGATAAAGACATGAATTTGAGGATACTTGGCATCCTTAAGAGCCTCATAACAAGCATCAATATCAGATTTTACAGAACGAGCTAATCCTGTCACTGCTGTTTTTTTCATGGCTTTAGCAATTTCTTGAACAGCTATAAATGAATCTGGACTAGCAGCCGGAAAACCAGCTTCAATTACAGAAATTCCCCATTTCTCCAGCTGTCTTGCAATGGAAACTTTTTCCTTTATTGAGAAGTTAACACCAGGTGTTTGTTCCCCATCACGAAGGCTTGTATCAAAAAATTCAACTTTACGCATAAGATTTCCCCTTTTCCAAATGTGGTTTTAAAAAAAACATCTCGCTCAGAAACCCAAGCGAGATGTTGATTTACTCCCGCTTGGTAAGCCAAACAGGACTAATGCTTTTACATTAGCCCGAGTACCTCAACAACAAAGCAAATTGATTAAACTTAGCTGTTTTCATGTTTGACTTTCTCCTTCGTTTGATATCTTGTTTAGTATTTTAGCATAGCTAAAAACACTTGTCAAGAAAAAATCCATTATTTTCTGAAAATTTCTTCAGTAAAGAATATTTTGCTAATTGAAAGTATTTGAAAATTCAAGTAACTTTACTTATTTTTTCACTGTCAAGTTCCAACTTCTTTCGATGAGTTCTATCACTTCTTCATCTTGCAAACTATCATCAAGCGCCAGACTAAGCCAGTAGCGTTTGTTCATATGAAAGGCTGGGTAAATTCCCTTTTGTGAAAGCAGGTCAGCTACTTGGTCGTGTTTGATATTGACCGCTTCCACTAGCCCTTCTCTCCCCTTATCTAGCCTATCCCAAGGTATTCTCATCATAACAGCATACCACTTTTGATTGCCCTCATGGCGCAATACTGCCGTATTAGGAGATTTCTCCCACAGATACTCCAACTGATTACCATACTTTTCCTGAACCTGAGCCATGATACGCTTAGTCTGAGGACAGATAAAATCCTGCACATCAAAGCAAGCCTTCCGAATCTGGTAAAGAATCTCCAAACAAGCCTCACGGACACTTGCAACAAAGCTTCCTGTCATACTTTCCATATGGACTTGAGGGTAGAGGTCACCTGTTTCCTGGTCAAATACTTGAAAGCTCACATTATCTGCTGTGATGGACACAGTCATGGCAAAGTCTCCATCCAAAATCTGGCACCTGTAGCTCCAGACTCCCCCATTTTCTACAAAACTATAAGCACGTGCCTTCTCTTGATTAAACTGATAGGATTTAAAAATTTCAAACATAAGTGAAAACTGCTACCAAAAGCTAGCAGTTCCTTTCTATTTTTTAAAAGACAACCTTAGTTCCATGCAATTGTGTCACTCCCAACTGTTCGATAAAGGTTTGACGGTTGTCCAAGTCAATCCCCCCACCTGGTAGAATTTCAATTTTACCAGCTGCATGTTCCAAAATTCTGTGATAATGAGCAAAACGTTTTTCTAGCGAGTCTCCAGACACACCAGCACGAGTTAAGATACGGGTGACACCGGCTTGGCTGAGCCAGTCAATGGCTTCTAACTGGTCTTCATCGCTTAATTCATCAAAGGCCATGTGAAAGACAATTTCCATTCCTTTAGATGCGGCAATCAGCTTCTCAAGATTAGCCTTATCCAACTTTTTATCAGCAGTTAATGCCCCAAAAACTACTCCTTGACTTCCAGCCTGCGCAGTCAAACGAATGTCTTCTAGCATAATCGCTATTTCAAGATCAGTATAGACAAAGTCGCCACCACGGGGACGAATCATGGTCATAATGGTGCTATCATAGTTAGCTGCCAGTTCAACAGCTGCCTTAGTCACTCCATAGCTTGGTGTTGTCCCACCAACTGCTAGATTGTCACAAAGTTCGATTCGACGAGCTCCAGCCTGCATCGCTTTTTCAAGCAGGGTCACATTTTCAGCACAAAATTCGTAAATCATTTGATTCTCCTTGATGTTTTCTTTAAATTTATTATATCATATTGTTTTAAATATCCTTTCATTTTTATCAAGGCAAATAACTACTATTTTTATCTATTCTTTGTCAGGAATGACTTTAAAGAGATAGTAGGTGATAAAGATGGTCAAGGCTCCCAGACCGATTTTGACTGGCAAAAGAGGGGCAAAATAAATAGAAATTCCCATCAAGATATAGATAGATACGATGATTTTTTTCTTGCGTTCACGCGCTATAGACTTGGTTTCCCGAAAATCAGCTACATAAGTCTGATAGAGCTTGGTGTGATAAAGCCAGTCTTCAAAACGCTTAGAAGATTTTGAAAAGCAAGCGATAGACAGCAAAAGAAAGGGCGTTGTTGGTAAGAGGGGCAAGGCAACCCCAACAAGAGCCAAGGCTAAAGAAATAAAACCAATAACTAGGTAAATAATACGCATGTCTTCTCCTAATTGAAATAATCTTCTACTAGTTTCCCACAAAATGAGGAAATTTGTCAAGCTTAAACTAAAAAGAGCCTGAAATTCATTTTCAGAACTCTGCATTTTATTTAATTTTTTCTTCTTCGTAGTCGCCATTACTACATACAACCTGCTTGCCACCACCACGGACTTTTTTCTCCACAAGGAAGTGTCCGCATTTTGGACAGTCACGGCCAATCGGTTTGTCCCAGGAAGTAAACTCACATTCTGGATAGCGATTGCAACCATAGAAGATACGATTGCGCTTGGTTTTGCGCTCGATGATTTGTCCTTGATGACAGCTTGGACACTCGACTCCAATCTCTTTGACAATCGCTTGTGTGTGACGACAGTCTGGGAAATTACTACAAGCATAGAATTTACCAAAACGTCCTAGCTTAATTACCATCGGACTTCCACAAACTTCACAGTCAAATCCAGCTGGCTCATCCTTGATCTGGATTTTTTCCATTTCAGATTCAGCCTTGGCTACTTCTTTGGAGAATGGTTTGTAAAAGGCGTCAATGACCCGTTGCCACTGCTCTTTACCAACTTCGACATCATCCAGTTTTCCTTCCATTTCAGCTGTGAAGGTCACATTTACGATATCTGGGAAATATTCAACAATGAGTTTATTGACAATTTCTCCCAACTCTGTTGGTTCAAAACGTTTGGCTGCCAGACGAACATAGTAACGTTTTTGGATGGTTTCAATGGTCGGAGCATAGGTTGACGGACGTCCAACTCCATTTTCTTCCAATGTCTTGATAAGCGTCGCTTCCGAATAGCGAGCTGGCGGTTGGGTGAAATGTTGTTCTGGCTTGCTATTGACCTGCTTGACCACATCTCCAACAGCCATGTCTGGTAACATCTTGTTCTTGTCAGAGTCATTGTAAATAGCAAGATACCCATCAAACTTAACTTGACTTCCATTTGCCGCAAACTGAACGCCATTTTGAGAGAGCTTAACAGCCATGGTATCAAAGATAGCGCCTGTCATCTGGCTAGCCACAAAACGGTTCCAGATAAGGGTATAAAGTTTGAGCTGGTCTTTGTCCAAGTACTTAGCGATGCTTTCAGGTGTGTTAAAGACACTTGATGGACGAATGGCTTCGTGGGCATCTTGAGCACCTGAGGCATTCTTGACCTTGCTACCATGCTTGGAATACTTGCTACCAAAACGGTCGTTAATGTAGCTTGCCGCTTCATTCTGAGCCACAGGACTGATACGAGTCGAGTCTGTACGCATATAGGTAATCAAACCTTGCACACCTGATCCGATATTGATCCCTTCATAGAGCTGTTGAGCCACCATCATAGTCTTTCGAGTACGGAAATTGATTTTGTTAGCAGCATCCATCTGCATGGTTGAAGTCGTATAAGGTAGGGGCGCATTGCGTTTGCGTTCTTTCTTATCTACCTGATCTACTGTGAAATCTTTGCTAGTCAAATGGGATAAGACTTCTTTGACTTCTTCGTTGGTGGTCAATTTCATCTTTTTGCCATTCATACCATAGAAAGAAGCCTGAAATTGTTTGGTTCCCTTCTTAAAGATACCATCAATTGTCCAGTATTCTTCTGGTTGGAAGGCATTGATTTCATTTTCACGGTCAATGATGAGCTTAAGAGCAACAGACTGTACGCGTCCTGCTGATAAGCCCTTCTTGACCTTTTTCCACAAAATTGGTGAAATCGAATACCCTACCAAGCGGTCTAAGACACGACGAGCTTGTTGGGCGTCGACCAAGTCCATGTCAATCTTGCGCGGTTCTTTAAAGGCATTTTTAACTGCATCCTTGGTGATTTCATTAAATACCACACGGTTGGCATCATTCTCATCCAGATTGAGGATATGGGCCAAATGCCAGGAAATTGCTTCTCCTTCACGGTCCGGGTCACTCGCCAGAAAGACTTTATTGGCCTTTTTGGCTTCTTTTTTCAAATCATTTATGAGAGGACCTTTTCCTCGGATATTGATATACTGCGGTTCATAGTTATTTTCAATGTCAACTGACATACTGGATTTTTTCAAATCACGAATATGTCCGACACTAGCTAGAACCTTATAATTTCTGCCTAGATATTTCTCAATTGTTTTCGCCTTGGCAGGCGACTCCACGATGACTAGATTTTTTTTAACTGTTGATTTTTTCTTCTTTGTTGCCGTAGCCACACTATCACACCTTTTCAAAGTAATAAACTTTATAAAGTGTAAACCATTTTTCTATAGCTGTCAAGACTTAACTCCTATATATAGAAGAAAAGTTTATCTGAGTGAACAATTTCTCCTTAAAATTCAAACTCAGCCAGCACATCTTGACCGCTGGAAATCAGTTTTGCTCCCTCTTGGATCAGGTGGTGACAGCCATCTGAATGGCCATCAAGAATGTTTCCTGGAATGGCAAAGACATCGCGCCCTTCCTCCATAGCACGCTCACAGGTGATGAGACTGCCCGAACGCATCCTTGCCTCTGCTACAATAACCCCACGACACAGTCCTGCTATGATACGATTTCGAGCTGGAAAATGAAATTTCAGAGGTTGCTCGCCAGGTCCATATTCACTGAGAACCAGATGGTCATTGCCAATGTACTCCTGCAATCGTTTATTGGCTTTAGGATAAAACACATCCAATCCTGTTCCAATCACAGCAATCGTTTTTCCACCATTCTGGAGTGCAGCCATGTGGGCAGCCGTATCAATCCCTTTAGCCAAACCACTGACCACGATTAACTCGTTTTCCAAACCTTGAATGACTCTCTGAACCGACTTTGCACCCTGACTAGAACATGAACGACTCCCTACAGCAGCAACCTTTGGAAACTTCAGCAAGTCTAGATTTCCCTTATAAAACAAGAGTGCTGGAGCATCGTAAATCTCACTCAAATCCCAAGGATAACAGTCGTTAAGAATAGAAAAGGATGGAAATTTCTGAAACTCCTTCTCCAACTGTGCATCATCTATCTGGAAATAGCGTTCCATAAAGACAGCGGGATTTCTGCAACCAGAGATTTCTGCAATATCTCCTAATAAAAGTTCTTGATCTACAGTCTCGTCATATTCAAGGACAGTTAAAATCTGTTGATTAGTCAGCCCTGCTTTTCTTAATTTGTAAATCTCATAGTTTGTAATCTTCATAAGCAACTCCATTTCTTCTTTTCTACTTACCTATCTATTCGTAAAAAAAAATAAAATAAAAAAGAAGACATGATAAACTGATTTTTGTATTTATCCAACTTTCGTATGTGATAACTTGGTTCATCAAAAACACAAAAAACTCTTGAAAAATCTTCAAGAGTTTTGTTTTTTATTTCTATTCTTCATCCATGCTCAAGACGCTGAGGAAGGCTTCTTGTGGGACTTCTACTGATCCGATAGCTTTCATGCGTTTCTTACCAGCTTTTTGTTTTTCAAGGAGTTTGCGTTTACGAGAAACGTCACCACCATAACACTTGGCAAGAACGTTTTTACGAAGAGCCTTGATATCAGTACGAGCCACAATCTTGTGTCCAATGGCTGCCTGAATAGGTACCTCAAACTGCTGACGAGGAATGATTTTCTTGAGCTTATCAACAATGAGTTTCCCACGTTCGTAGGCAAAGTCCTTATGAACGATAAAGCTGAGGGCATCGACCTTATCACCATTGAGAAGGATATCCATTTTGACTAGCTTAGACGGACGATACTCTGACAATTCGTAGTCAAAACTTGCATAACCACGCGTCGAAGACTTGAGCTTATCAAAAAAGTCAAAGACAATTTCAGCGAGTGGAATTTGATAGATGACATTGACACGATTATCATCAATATAGTCCATGGTTACAAAGTCACCACGCTTACGTTGAGCCAATTCCATTACTGCACCAACAAACTCCTGTGGTACCATGATTTGCGCCTTGACATACGGCTCTTCAATAGTCGCAATTTTAGTCGGATCAGGAAACTCAGAGGGGTTAGACACATCCATAGACTCACCGTCAGTTTGGTTAACCTTATAGATAACAGATGGAGCTGTCATGATGAGGTCAATATTGAACTCGCGCTCTAAACGCTCTTGGATAACATCCATATGGAGAAGTCCAAGGAAACCACAACGGAAACCAAAGCCGAGTGCCTGAGATGTTTCTGGTTCAAATTGAAGACTCGCATCGTTGAGCTGCAATTTTTCAAGGGCTTCACGAAGGTCATTGTACTTGTTTGACTCGATTGGATAAAGACCCGCAAAGACCATAGGATTCATTTGCTTGTAGCCGTCTAGTGGTTCTGCTGCAGGATTGCTTGCTAGGGTCACTGTATCTCCGACACGCGTGTCTTGAACCGTCTTGATAGAAGCCGCAATATAACCAACGTCACCAGTCGCTAGGAAATCACGCCCGACTGCTTTCGGCGTGAAAATTCCAACCTCAGTCACATCAAAGGTCTTGCCATTGCTCATGAGCTGAATCTTATCACCAGGTTTAACCACTCCGTCCATAACACGAACTTGGAGGATAACTCCACGGTAAGCATCGTAGACCGAGTCGAAAATCAAGGCCTTCAGTGGTGCCGTCACATCACCTGTTGGCGCTGGCACTTTTTCTACGATTTGCTCAAGAATCTCTTCGATCCCAATACCAGCTTTAGCTGAAGCTAAGACTGCTTCGCTGGCATCCAGTCCAATAACATCTTCAATCTCTGTACGCACACGCTCTGGATCCGCAGCTGGTAGGTCAATCTTGTTAATGACGGGCAGAATTTCCAAATCATTATCCAATGCTAGATAAACGTTGGCAAGTGTTTGAGCTTCAATCCCTTGGGCCGCATCAACCACCAAAATCGCTCCTTCACAGGCAGCTAGCGAACGCGACACTTCATAGGTAAAGTCCACGTGTCCAGGCGTGTCAATCAAGTGGAAAATATAGGTCTCCCCATCTTTAGCAGTGTAATTGAGCTCGATAGCATTGAGTTTGATAGTAATTCCACGCTCTCGTTCTAGGTCCATACTATCTAGAAGCTGGGCTTGCATTTCACGACTAGAAACGGTCTCCGTCTTTTCCAAAATGCGGTCTGCTAGAGTCGACTTCCCGTGGTCAATATGGGCGATAATAGAGAAGTTCCGAATCTTCTCCTGTCGTTTTTTTAATTCTTCTAAGTTCATGATGCTCTTCCTTTCAGGGTATCTATTAATTATAAATTGTTTTTAACATTTTGACAAGACCATACCCTGCTAGGAGTACTAATCTTCGGCGATAAAGCCATCATTTTCGATAAAGTGGTGTTCTGTCATTCCTTGGTCTGTAAAGACGATTCCATGAAGGACACCACCATAGACAGCTCCTCCATCCATGCCAATCTTGCCATCTTCCGTCATCCAAAGCTCAGCAGTACCTCGGTCTTGCTTCAGCAAACCATAAACTGGTGTATGCCCAAAGACAATGGTTTTTCCAGTATGATTTTCAGCTTCGTGGAATGGCTTTCTGAGCCAGACTTTTTTATAATCTGTAGTTTCATGCCAATCATCCAAAGTCAAATCAATACCTGCATGAACAAAGATATACTTGTCTGTCTCTACTACAAATGGCATTTGACGAATAAATTCGACCAAGTCTGCCGCTTCAGTAGCAACCCGTTTGGCATCTTCTACGCCATCAACTGGTGCATCCAAAGGACGACCTAGGATTGAGTTGATGGTTGTATCTCCACCATTGCGACGATAATGGTCATAGCTTTCTTCTGGGTCATCGAGCCAAGTCAGAAACATATACTCGTGGTTTCCTGATAGACAGATCGCTCCATGATTGTCGACCAAGTCTTTGACCATTTCTAGAACACGGCGACTGTTTTCACCTCGGTCAATCAAATCCCCCAGAAAGAGCAACTGAGTTTGACCATCCCAGGTTTTGAGCAGATCTTCTAGCATACCTGCCTTTCCGTGAACATCTCCAATTACATAATAGTCTGTCATTTATTTCTCCCTCGTTTGCAATAATTCTCTGGCTTGGGTAAGGGCAGCTTCGGTTACATTTTCCCCAGCCAACATCTTAGCTACTTCCTCTACTCGCTCTTCTAAAGTCAAGAGACGAACCGTCGACACCGTTGAGTGCTCATCGCTAATCTTCTCAATAAAGAATTGATAATCCGCGATGGCAATCACTTGTGGAAGGTGAGAGATAGCAAGAACCTGACCATGCTGGCCAATCTTATGAATCTTCTGAGCAATAGCTTGGGCTACACGACCTGAGACTCCCGTATCCACCTCATCAAAGACAATACTGGTCTTACCTTCCTTACGAGAAAAGGCAGATTTGATAGCAAGCATGAGACGAGACAATTCCCCACCAGATGCAACCTTAACCAAGGGTTTAAAGTCTTCACCAGGGTTGGTTGAAATGTAAAACTCAACTGTTTCATTCCCCTCACGACTAAATTTCCCCTTGTTAAAGCGAACCTGGAACTGTGCCTTCTCCATATAGAGGTCTTGCAGTTCTTGTTTAATCTCTGCCTCAAGCTGCTGGGCCAAGTCATGGCGAGCAGATGCAAGCTGACCTGCCAAGTCGACAAGCTTGACTTCCAATTTTTTGAGCTCTGCTTCCATGTCTTCGGAAGAAAGGTTATTCCCTGTCAAGAGATTGTACTCATCCGTAATCTTGGCAAAATAAAGCAGGACATCGTCCACAGTCCCACCGTATTTACGGGTAATAGTATTCAAAAGGTTTAAGCGATTCTCAACCTGCATGAGGCGATTACCATCAAAATCCAAGTCCTCAATAATATCTTCCAAACGCTTGCTAACATCTTCTAAAACATAGTAGGTTTCTGATAGAGAACTTGAAATTTCACGGTATTCAGGATCGTATTCTTCAACACTTTCCATGTCATTCATAGCGGAACGGACATTTGCTAAGCTGGAAAACTCCTCATTGTCCAACATACTGTAGGCATTGGTTAGCGTATCCGCAATATTCTTATGATTGAGGAGTTTATCTCTTTCTTGGTTGAGAGCCAAGTCTTCACCAGCCTGCAAGTTTGCTGCTTCAATCTCTGCCATTTGAAATTCCAACATCTCAATGCGAGACTTGTGTTCCTGCTGGTTTTTCTTGACTTCAAGAACCTGCTTGCGCATTTTGCGATAGGCGTCAAAGCTTGTCTGATAGGTCTCCTTCAAGTCCAAGAAAGCTGCATCACCAAACTCATCCAACATCTGGATGTGCAGTTGAGGACGCATTAACTCCTCTTGGTCATGTTGGCCATGGATATCCACAAGGTGTTGCCCAATGGCGCGCAAGACAGAAAGATTGACCATCTGGCCATTCACGCGACTAACACTACGTCCGTTTTGGAGAATCTCACGGCGGATGATAATTTCATCCCCCAACTCCAAGCCTTGCTCTTCAAAGAGTTCTTGTAAAGAACGACTATTCTCAACAGAGAAAAGCCCTTCAATTTCAGCCTTGGGAGCACCATGACGAATAACATCTGTAGTCGCTCTAGCTCCTAACATCATGTTCATGGCATCGATGATGATCGATTTCCCAGCACCTGTTTCACCAGTTAAGACTGTCATGCCTTTTTCAAAATTGAGTGAAATCGCCTCTATAATGGCAAAGTTTTTTATCGAAATTTCAAGTAACATATAAACCTACCAATTTTTTACTTGTTCAAATATTTCCTTGGCGTCTTCTTCATTTCTCAAGATAATCAAAATTGAGTTGTCGTCTGCCAGACAGTTGAAAATTCTCTCTGAGAAAGTATTCATCAGCTGACTCTTGACAAAGGCAGTATTCCCAGGAATGACATCCAGATTGATCATATTTCCCATGCGCTCAGAACCTACTATGTTATTCTCAGCCAACTGCAAACTTCTTACAATTGTTTTTGGCAATTCATAGATGTATTTATTGTTCTTCAAGGGAATTTTTACGATACCCAGTTCCTTAATATCTCGTGACACCGTCGCTTGAGTGGCAGAGATACCTGCTTCTTTTAAATGCTCAACGATTTCTTCCTGAGTCCCTATTTGATAATCCGTAACAAATCTTCTAATTTTTTCAAGTCTTTCTTTTTTATTCATCTTTAAATTCTCTATGTGCTCTCTCTACAACTTTTTCTATTTCAGGGGCAACTTGGTTACTTGCTCCCTCTTCCTTTTTCAAATATGCCAGAAATTCGATGTTTCCATGTCCACCTTGGATTGGTGAATAGTCTAATCCAAGCACTGAAAAACCTTGATCAACTGCCATAGCAGTGACAGATTCAAGGACATTCTGATGGACCTTGGCATCGCGAATGATTCCATTCTTCCCAATCTGCTCACGACCTGCTTCAAACTGGGGCTTAACCAGAGCTACAACCTGCCCTTGATCTGCCAAGACACGGTGCAAGGCTGGTAAGATCAGACTAAGGGAAATGAAACTCACATCAATACTGGCAAAACTTGGTTCCTGCTCAAAATCGGTCTTTTCAGCATAGCGGAAATTAAACTGCTCCATGCTGACAACCCGAGGGTTTTGGCGTAATTTCCAAGCCAACTGATTGGTACCAACATCAACTGCAAAGACCAACTCAGCACCATTCTGCAACATGACGTCGGTAAATCCCCCAGTGGAGGCCCCAATATCAATCGTTGTCGCTCCTTCCACTGATAGATCAAAGACCTCCAGGGCCTTTTCTAGTTTCAAGCCACCCCGACTGACATACTTGAGTTTTTCACCCTTGAGTTTTAACTCAGTGTCATCTGGGATTTTCTCTCCTGGTTTGTCAAAACGCTCCCCATTAAGGACTGCTACGACTAGACCTGCCATGACACCGCGTTTAGCCTGTTCTCGCGTTTCAAACAAGCCCTGTTTATAAGCTAGTACATCCACTCTTTCCTTAGCCATTGATTCTCAAACTTTCTACTATTTTCACAATCGGCGCTGTTTCAAAGCTGACTTGCTGGGCAATTTCTTCTAATTTTTCATTAGCTTGATCCAAAGTTTGATTACAAAAGGCTATAGCCTCTTCCAAGCCCAACAAGGCTGGATAGGTTGACTTTTCTGCCTGCAAATCCTTTTGTGGTGTTTTGCCGATTTCCTCAAAACTAGCTGTCACATCCAGCACATCATCTCGAACTTGAAAGGCAAGCCCAATCAATTCACCACCCGTTTTCAGTTTTGCTTGGATTTCTGGTGCTAATTCAGCTATGATAGCAGCTGCTTGAAAGGGATAAGCTAGCAATTTTCCAGTCTTATTGGCATGAATTGTCTGAAGTTCTTCCAAGGACAAATGCTGGTGTTCGCCTTCCATATCTAAAACCTGCCCTGCCACCATACCTAGACTCCCTGAAGCAAGGGATAAGTTGGCAATCAGGTCCACCTTGATCTGACTTGGCAAATCTGCCTGCGCTATTAAGGCATAGGGATCTAGGAACAAAGCATCTCCTGCCAATATTGCCATAGCTTCGCCGAATTTCTTATGATTGGTCAAGCGTCCACGACGATAATCGTCGTCATCCATAGCAGGAAGATCATCATGAATCAAGCTTCCTGTATGAATCATTTCCAAAGCCGCAGCCACCTGCGCGTGTGCTGGTCTAATAGCAACATGCAAGGCTTCCAAAACTTCTAACAAGAGAAAAGGCCGAATACGCTTGCCACCAGCATGAATGGAATAGAGAACAGACTCTCGCAAACTAGAGGCAAACTGCTGGTCTCCATAAAAATCTTCCAAAGCCGACTCGACAAGAGCTAATTTTTCTTGCTTCTTCATTCAAAATCACTTTCTGTTCCGTCTTCTTGCATGACCTTAACCAAGGTCTTTTCAGCCTTGTCCAGCGTCGCTTGGAGCTCTTTTGACAAGACCATTCCCTTTTGAAAGGCAGCAATCGCATCTTCCAGAGCGATTTCACCATTTTCTAAACTTTGGACAATGGTCTCCAGTTCTGCTAGATTTTCCTCAAATTTCTTTTGTTTTGACATCTTTAACCTCTAATTCTACTTGACCATCTCGCATCAAAAGCGTCACTTGGTCTTTTTTATTCAACATCTCAACCGAATCTACTACTGACTCTTCTTTTTTGACAATTGCATAACCACGCGCCACGATTCGACTGGTATCCAACATCATCAAAGCTTCTGAAAGTCGCTTGACTTCAGCAACCTTGGCATCATAAACCAGCGCCATTTGGCTGCGTAGGAGCTTGTCCAACTGACCTAGACGGTCTTGATAACGCTGGATTTTGGTAACAGGTGATAACTGTACTAGTCGATGCGTCCTTGCTTGGACTAGCTGTTTGTTATCAGAAATCCGTGTTCGCAAACTTTGTTTTAATCGCAGTTGCAGTTGATCTAACCGTTGCAAATAGCCATCATACAAGCGCTCTGGCTGTCTAAAGATGACTGACTGACTGCATTTTTTCAGAGCTTCTTTTTTTCTTGACAAGACATTTTGTACAGCTGTTGCCATCCGCTTCTCTTGATTTTGCAAATGAGTTAATACATCCAACTTAGTCACAGGCGTTGCCAGTTCAGCTGCAGCTGTTGGCGTTGCAGCTCTGCGATCGGCCACAAAGTCTGCCAGGGTCACATCCGTCTCATGCCCAACACTGGAGATAACTGGCAAACGAGATTCAAAAATAGCCCGTACCACAATTTCTTCGTTAAAGGCCCAGAGATCCTCGATGGAACCACCACCACGACCAATGATGAGAACATCTAGGTCCTCACGTTGATTGGCACGCGCAATATTTAGAGCAATTTCCTCCGCAGCTCCATCACCTTGTACCTTAGTTGGATAAAGAAGGATATCGACACCAGGAAAGCGCCTGCTGACGGTCGTGATGATATCTCGAATAACGGCTCCACTTCGACTAGTCACTACAGCGATTCTCTTAGCAAACTGGGGAAGAGGTTGCTTGAATCTCTCTTGAAACAGACCTTCTTCCGTCAATTTTTTCTTGAGTTGTTCAAACTGAATCGCAAGCGCACCAATCCCATCAGGTTCAGCCTTCTCAATGATGATAGAGTAGCTTCCACTGGGTTCATAAACCTGCACACGCCCAATCACATTGATCTTCATTCCTTCTTCGAGGTCAAAACCTAATTTCTGATAGATTCCTGACCAGATAGTTGCTTGAATGACTGCATGGTCATCCTTTAGGGAGAAATATTGGTGAGTAGGTCGTTTACGAAAATTGGAAACTTGACCAGTTAAATAGACCCGTTCCAAGTATGGGTCTTTATCGAATTTCATTTTCAGATATTTGGTCAAAGTTGTTACCGATAAATACTTTTCCATCTCCACCTACTATTCATTTTCTTACTTTTCCATGGGTATTATTATACCAAAAACATGCTTAAAAATCACCTTTTTCCTACTGAAACTAAAGGAAAAATAGAAAAAGGAGACATGGCCTCCTCATCTGATTATTTGCTGTTTCGCGCTTCTTCCAAAATCTTTGCAATTTTTGTTGTCAAAAGGTCAATAGCCACTGTATTGCTGACTCCTTCAGGAATGACGATATCGGCATAACGCTTGGTCGGCTCGATAAACTGATGATACATAGGTTTGACCACACCCAAGTACTGGTCAATAACGCTATCTAAACTACGGCCGCGCTCTTCCATATCACGCTTGATACGACGAATAATACGCACATCATCATCCGTATCCACAAAAATCTTGATGTCCATCAAATCGCGCAGGCGCTTATCCTCCAAGACCAGAATCCCCTCAACGATAAAGACATCCTGAGGCTCCTGACGATAGGTCTTTCTACTCCGCGTATGCTCTGTATAGTCATAAGTTGGAATGTCCACCGGACGACCCGCCAACAATTCCTTAATCTGCTCGATCATCAAATCTGTATCAAAGGCAAATGGATGGTCATAGTTGGTTTTGACACGCTCTTCAAAGGTCAAGTGAGACTGATCCTTGTAGTATGAATCATGCTCAATCATGGAAATCTTTTCATCAGGAAAATGAGATAAAATGGCTCTTGAAACACTGGTTTTACCACCACCAGAACCACCTGTCACTCCGATAATGATTGGTCTATTTTGCATGCTATCCTCCGTTTTTTTATCCGTCGTCTATTCTATCATATTTTTTTCAAAATTTATAGTCTGATTTGGATAGTATGGGGTGAAACATTTCCAATCCCTACACCCCAGTTAGACTAGCTAAAAACCTTTCTTGGCTTGTAGAGATTGCCCCTTTTTTCTAGAATGGCTAGCAATGTACCTCCTTCAAAGGCAGCCAATTCTTTGTCCGTTTGGTCTAACTCAATAAAACGACCAAAGCGCACTTCTGTGGCCTCTTCTGGAGTTAGGATAACTTTAACAAGGTCCCCTGTTCCAATTTCAAGAGGATGGAGAAAGTCCAGTTGACCAGCCTCCACTTTTGCAGCAATTTCATTCAAAGTCAAGGCATCTTCTAACTGTAAACCTGCTGCACTCGTCCGAGTCAAATGGGACATATGGGCCGCATAACCCAGCTTCTCTCCCAAGTCAACAGACAAGGTACGGATATAAGTCCCCTTACTACATTTCACACGAAAAGTGAATCGTGCAAGATGACCATCATAAGAAATCGGACTTGTCCGTTCAAATTGATAAATGGTCACCTGACGTTCTGGACGTTCCACTTCCTGACCTGCACGCGCATACTCATAGAGCTTGCGACCATTAACCTTGACAGCCGAATACATAGGCGGAATCTGAGTGATAGGCCCAGTCAGACTGGCAATCACTTCATCGACAATGGTTTCATCCAAGGGCGACAAAACAGGTGTCTCTGCGACCACTTCTCCACTTGCATCCTCGGTCGTCGTTGAATAGCCAAGAGTGATTTCCCCCTCATAGACCTTGCCCTCGTCCTGCATAAACTCGACCATGCGGGTTGCCTTGCCAACTGCAATAGGCAAAACACCCACCACATCCGGATCCAAGGTCCCACCATGACCAATTTTCTTGGTTCCCAAAATCTTACGCAGTTTAAAAACCGCGTCATGCGAAGTCATCCCCACTTCTTTCTTTAAGTTGATAATACCGTTCATTTTTGCTTTCTAATTCCCTTTTCACTTTACATCAACATATTCTATCTTAGACAGATTTTAAAACTATATCAGCTCATTTTTCTAAATACTTCCTAGCTTCCCGTACACAAAAGAGCTCTGGATTTTCATGGGCGATGCTTTCAAACAAACTACGGGCACGTTCTTCATCTCCTTTTAATTGGGCATTGAGAGCTCCGTAATAAGAAAACATGATTCGAGCTAACTTATTTTCTGGTTCCGCAGTGTCGAAATAGTCTGTAACTTCTCCATTGAGTATTTTTGATACTGGTTCAATTAAATCCAACATTCTATTTTTATCAATTCTTTTAATTTTTTCCCAATCACAAGATACTAAAAGTTCAGAGATCTCATCTTTATCCCTTAAATGAAGGTATGATATTGATTCTATAAATACGATATTTAGTTCATAAATACGTTTCAAATTCAATTTAGAACGTTTAACTCTTATTTGTTCAGCATATTGGATTGCCTCTCTAAAATTCCCTTGATACAAAGCACATCTTGCCAAACCAAGATTTAAGGCATTTAAATTCCCTGTTTTATTATCAGGCCGCCTTTCATAAGTTTCAGTTAAAAGAGAAATATATTTTGTAAAATTTACTTGCTCGTATAAAATAACTTCTGCAACGTGATTTACTAAAAAATGAGTTATTACAACGATAATAGTCAGTAATGTTAGAAATATAAGCAATAATGTAGTCACGACGGTTGATTTTACAAATAATAAACTAATTGCTGTTGCTATAATTGTCCAACGTAGATAAAATAAAATATAAACTTCCAGTATACTGCAAATTCTAACTGATGACCAATTCAAAATATTCTTAGAAATATTATCTAACATAAAAAAACTCCTATAAAAAATTATAAACTAATTTATACAAATAAACTAGCTAAATAAGCTAGCAAAGCACCTCCAGCTGTGACAAGTTCACCACCAAAGAAGAATGCAGTCGTTACTACAACTCCAATTACTACTTCCTTAGGATGCTCTACAACCCAATTAAAAGCACTACCAACTACCTCACCAGTTGTATTAAAAGTTTGAGTGAGATAATCCACCTTCCTCACCCCTGTTTCAGTGGTCGTTTTAACTGTTGCGTAGTCTTGTTTGACCTGGTTATGTTCCTTCACATAAGTCACGCGATAGCCATCTTCTGACTTGGTACCAACCTCAAGAGAGCGATTCTTGTAGCCAAAGCCAATAGAAAGGTTGGGTGCGAGTCTCCCGTAGCTTGAACTAATTTTGTCTGCTAGACTGAACTCACCCGTTATAGAATAGTCCTTTAGTCCTATCTTCGTCTTATAATTGGCCTTTTCTTCTAGAAAATCTGTACTCAGCCCTCCTACGCTATACTCTCCTTCTTGACTTAACTTACCATCTTTATATTTAGTGTTAAAAGTGATGGCACTTTCCCCTTTGAAGTGACCTTTTATCTGGATTTTGCTCTTAAGGTAGTGCTGACCATCGTCATATACTGTTATCTCCTTCTCAAACGTAACTTCATTCCCTTTCAAGAAATCAATCAGCTCCTGAGGTTTCTTACCGCCATTCCCATGGGAAGCAAGAGAGATCGTTCTACCCAAAGTCTGGAGATCCTGTTCACTCATCTGACTCAAGTCAAAGGCTGTTTCTGGATTATAATGTCGAATATAACGGATTAGTTCTTCATGCAGAGTTTTAGAATTCTCGATCTGTTGATCCCGTAACTTCGTGTCCTTAAAAATTGCAAGGGCTTCCACATTGTGATAAGGGTCTGTCATGCCAACAGCTTTGCGAGACCGACTCAAACCACTTGCAATCGTGGAGAGGGTAGTGGTCACGCCACTCCCCAACAATTCACTATTAAATGATTCCATCCGACTTTCAGTTGTACGAAGAGATTGCAGGACTTCTTCCTTATGGCTTTTGATATCTGCGGAAGAAGGATTTCTGATGCCCACCATACCTCCAATTGCAGAGTAAGCTATTGTCAGGTCTGGATGGGCAAATTTCATCAGTGACCATTCTACTTAATCTTCATTATAACATTTTCTCACCATATAGAAAATCCTAGAATGAAATTCTAGGATTTGTATGTCATTTTTTGAAGTCTTCTATGGTGAAGTGGTCATAGGTGATTTTTGAGACTTCCTCATCATAACGACTCAAAAAGTCTTGAAATCGACGATCAATATAGCCAAAGAAGAGCACTTCATCAATATCCTCTTTGTTAAAGAAGATAATGTTTTGATTAATAAGCCCTAGTGGAAGACTGACAGCTCCAAAGTCAAAATAACCTTGATTGCCGTCCTTTTCAGTAACTGGACAATGATTAACAATCATGACAGGCTCCACACCTTCTCTCACTCGAACAACACTTCCAATCGGTAAAGCCGTACGTTCTGACATCAGTTTTCTCCTTCTAAATATTTCTGAGCTTCCTGAACATAAAAGAGTTCTGGATTTTCATGGGCGATACTTTCAAACAAACTGCGAGCACGAGCTTCATCTCCTTTTAATTGGGCATTGAGAGCACCGTAATAAGAGAACATGATTCGAGCTAGATTACTTTCTGGTTCAGTGGTGTCGAAGTAGTCGTTCACTTCTTTATTGAACACAATATCTTTTATGGCTTGGGCTTGAGCAACGAGTTTGGCCTTACCACCTTTCGAATCTGGTGCCTTGGACAATTGTTCCTCAAAGAAAGCAATGTCTTGCGCATCTTGAAGATGAATAGACACTTTTAATAGTTCAAAGCTTGATATTAAAAATGTATAGTCTCTTAATCTACCCCAAATTTTTTTCAAATTATACTTGGACATATTTTCCTTGGCAGATTGAAAATCTCCTTTTAGATAAGCTACTTGGCCTTGAATAAATTGGTAATACTCACGATATGTTGCTCTAAAGGGCTTAATAGATTTTTCTGATTGAACTCTGAACATGTCTACATAGAGCTTAAGACTAATAGCATCGTTTAGCATTAGATAAATAACTTTGCTAGATATAAATCTTAAATAAAATACAAAGACGAGAGCTAAAAAGTCAATAACTAATAATATGAGTCCCAATATTTTCAAATTACTTTGAAATACTAAAAATACTGCCATCACATCAACAACCAAGACTAAAAATAAGCAAATTAGAATAGCCCTATCAAGTTGTAGAAGAGTGTTTTCTGTCGCCCTACTAACTATTTTTTCAATCAATTTCATAAATTACTCTCATTTCACTAATTCTAAATATTTCTTCGCTTCCTGAACATAGAAAAGCTCTGGATTTTCATGGGCGATACTTTCAAACAAACTACGAACACGAGCTTCATCTCCTTTTAGCTGAGCATTGAGAGCTCCGTAATATGAGAACTTGATTCGAGCTAGCTTATTTTCTGGTTCAGTTGTATCGAAGTAGTCGTTTGGTTCTTTATTAAACACAATATCTTTTATGGTTTGGGCTTGTGCAACGAATTTAGCCTTACCACCTTTACAATCTGCAGCCTTGGACAATTGTTCCTCAATGAAAGCAATACCTTGCGCATCTTGAAGATGGATAGAAGATAGAAATTCATAATATAATTTCTTAAATTCAAATATTTTTCTATTTTTTTTAGAAATATTAGAAAGATTGATATTTGAATATTGACTAAGTGCTAATAAAAAATCTCCTCTGAGGTAAGATAATTCTCCTGTGATTAATTCAAAACTTACTTCATTAAATTTCTTATTAAACTTATTGGAATGACTAACACTGTGTTCAAAGAAAGATTGATATTTCTTAAAATCAATCAAAGTCTCCTTCCAATATAGAAGAACTTTCCATGTCAATAAACTTAAAAAGATGCCAATAACTATAAATAATACCGACAAAAATAACAGATAACGTACTGCAATAATATTTTGTTTAAACAATAAAAACAAACCCAAAATTGCTATATAAACTGCAACAACTACTAAATATGAAGATAATCGAATACAAATATTATAAAGAAATTTTACATCTTTATTTGCTAATAATTTAATCAAGCTTTTCAATTTTATAAAAATCCTCCAAATAAAATTGTTTACTAAATTCTCTCAGTAAAAAATTTTCAAAATCATCTTCATCTTCAACTATTGTATACATTCCGTTGTTCACTATAAAATAGTCATTATTGATCATGTAGTGTCCATCGGAGAGTCTTGAAAAATCAATGTCATCTAACTTCAATTTGTCACGTTCACTAAGTGTTAAACGTAAACGAAAGGCTCCCTCTTTCATATAGTCTTTAGGAGAAATTGCTGCATATCCTCCAAATGCTTGTTTTTCTGGACTAGATGAGTTTTGATTTTGAACTGCTTTTTCTTTAATAAAAGAAGTGATTCTAAATGAACGTGATATTTGAAAACCTGGACTAGCTAATGGCTGATCTTCAGCATCAAATACAGATAAATCATAACCTTTCTTTTTAATAGCATCTTCCACTACTGACCTAAAATCTTTTAGAACTATTTGAGCTTCATCACTTGAAACAGCATTTTTTATAAATTCCTTTAGGCCATATTGTTCATCAATGAAAGTAACATATTTTAATTTTTGACGCGTGTACTTAGCACCCACTTTTATGGTAACTCCCTTATCGAAAACATCAAAGACACCTACATCAGAAATATTACTATCATAGTATGAAGACTTAAGTGTTAATTCGTAGTTCAAATCCCTAGAATGATAAAACTCTTGTAATTGTTGTACTTTGGTATTATTTCTCAAGTAAGTTTGAATTTCACTACCTAGAAATGGAGAAAAAATTCCCACTAATACTATAATGACTACAATTCTACTCACTTTTTGATTATACTCCCCCTTTTGATAAATCCAATCTAAATACGGAAATAAAAATAATGAAAAAATGAAACTCCAAAGGTCAATATCTTTTATAAAGTCAAAGGAAACGATCATTTTAAATCTTAGCAAAAACATCAGAAAAATTGCTAAAAAAATATTTCCAAGCAATAGAAAAGCAATGATGCGTTTCGATTCATTTTTTGCTTTTCGCACATAAGATATCCCCACCAGAAGATTAGCCAAAAAACTAATTCCATAACCGAATATAGTTGGAATAAATCCAAAAATAGCAAAGAATAAATTATATCTTGAGTCAGTATCGCCTACGCCTTCAATATTTAAAAGACCATATAGGAGATTAAGAAAAAATACAACTAATGGTAAATAAGCAATATAAATTTCCGAGAATTTCAAAGATTTTTTCATAGTAACTCCTGTTTTTAAGGTAATCTCACTCCCCCTTCAGCGCTTCAAATTTCGCTTTCATGGTTGGATTTTTTCGGGTCAATTTTTTAACTGAAACATCTTCCAGTTTATTATTTGCGAGGCGGAGTTGGTTTTCGGATGTGGTTAGGAACTTTTTGACATCTTCCATCCGTTTGATGGCCTTGTCGATTTCATCGATTGCTTTACCAAAGTTGGTCGAAGCGGAGTTGTAGTTCTTAGTAAAGGCTTGCTTAAAGGCGTCCAAATCTTCCTCAAAATGTGTAATATCGATATTTTGCTCGCGAACCAAGGCCAACTCTTGCTTATATTTCAAAGAATTAAGCGCAGCATTTCGCAAAAGACCAATCAACTGGATAAAGAACTGGGGACGGACGACGTACATTTTCTCATACTCGTGGCTGACGTCAACAATTCCTGTATTAAAGTAATCGTTATCGGCCTCAAGCATGGTCACCAGAACCGCATATTCACAGTTCTTCTCCCGACGGTC